>JAMPIM010000017.1 GCA_023662705.1 Candidatus Gastranaerophilales bacterium
CTGCAACAACGAAATCACCTTTTTTCATTGTTTTTGCAAAATTTTCATCCGCATCTTCCAACACATGTTTTGCAAACTCCTGTAAATCAGAGCGCAAATGGAACAAACGTCCCGGTGCTATGTGGTCTGTTGAGATATTATCTCCGAATTTGTGTGCAAAACCTTTCAAAGTTACCCCCTTAATTGTACCGGCATTACCAGATAAATATAATCTTCGTCTGAACATGGTGCAAATACTGTTGCAGAAAGCGGTGTGTTTAATTGAACCGTAATTTCGTCTGATTCTGCAATCTTTAAGAATTCTAAGATAAATTTATAGTTGAATGCAATTGCAAGCGGTTCGCTCATATATTTTGCATCAATTTCATCTTGAGAATTACCTGCTTCAGGTGAATCGCCTGAAAGCTTGAGTGTATTATCCGCAAATTCAAATTTAACAATACTGTTTTTTTCGTTAACCATAACCGCAACTCTTTCCAGAGCAGAGATAAGGTCGCTTTTGTTTACCTTAGCTTCTTTTGGGAATGTCTGCGGGATTAACTGGTTGTATTTAGGGAACTGTCCTTGCATAAGACGTGTAATCATTTTTGTTTTATCGATTGTGATTACAATCTTTTTAACTTCTTTGCAGATTTTGATATTGTCAGATTCGGTGAGTACAGAGATTTTTGAAAGTTCTGATAACACTTTTGAAGATATCAACATTTCAAAAACTTTTTCGCTGTCTAAAGAGTTATTTTTAACAACTTCTCTCACGCGTGCAAGTCTGTTTCCATCAGTTGCAGCCATTTCTAATATGTTTTTGTTTACTTCACAAACAACACCTGAAAGAAGGTTATTTGTTTCATAGCCTGCTGCTGCGGAAACAACCTGACGAATAGCTTTTGTAAAAGGTTTTGTTTCAATCTCGATTGAATCTTCTTCCGAGATATTTTCTTCTACCTGCGGGAATTCGTTTGCAGAAATTCCGATAATATCGAATTTAGAGTTTTTGCAGGTAATAGTTGCAACAGAGCCGTTAAGTTCTATTTTAATAAGTTCATCTTGTAATCTTGAGATAATTTCGCCGAGTTTTTTTGCAGGAAGTGTAATTTTGCCTTCTTCTTCAACATTGGCATCAATAAGAGTTGTGATAGAAAGATCAAAATCCGTTGCAGTGAATTTTATTTGATTATCGCCGACGGTTTCGATTAAAACGTTAGCAAGAACAGGCTGTAAACCTTTAACAACAGTTGCTCTTTCGACAATTCTAATACCGTTTAATAAATCTTCTTTTCCGGCAACAAATCTCATATCCCACACCCCTTAATGTCTAATTTACTACAATATTCTAGTATAAATATGTTGGAATTACAAGTATCCTCCTTCTCGCTTATTCCATTATTTGAGTTTTAAATATAAAATAGACTTATGACTAACCTTTTGGAAATAAAAAATCTCAATTTATTTTTTCGCGGTGAAGAAACTAATCATCAAGCTTTGTATGATATAAATCTTTGCTTTGAAAAAGGGAAAATCCATTCTGTTGTTGGTGAATCAGGCTGCGGTAAAACAATGACTGCGATGTCTGTTATGAGACTTTTACCTAAAACTGCTTTTATTGGAAGCGGAGAAATTATTTTCAAAGGCGAGAATCTTTTGAATTACAAAGAGCGTCAAATGCGTGAGCTTCGCGGGAATAAAATTGCATTGATTCCGCAAGATCCGATGACATCTTTAAACCCTTTGTACACAATCGGAAATCAGTTAATTGAATCTATAAAAGCGCATTCCAAAGTTTCTGACCGTCAGGCAGTCAGAAAGGCATTGCAGGTTATGGATTTGGTAAAAATTCCTGATTCAAAAGCTAAGCTTAATTTTTACCCGCATGAGTTTTCGGGCGGGATGAAACAGCGTATTATTATTGCGATGGCTCTTGCCTGCAATGCGGAATTAATTATTGCAGATGAACCTACGACAGCGTTGGATGTAACTATTCAGAAACAGATTATGGATTTGATTCTTGATATTAAACAGGAATTTGATACAACTGTTTTATTGATTTCACACGACCTGGCGCTTGTGAGCAATTATACGGATACTGTTACCGTAATGTATGCAGGACATATTGTTGAGCAGGCGAATGCCGTAGAGTTTTTTAAGAACCCTAAGCATCCTTATTCGATTGCGCTTCTAAATTCTCTGCCGTCAAATAACCCTGCGCAAAAACTCAAAACAATAACAGGTGCGCCGCCGAGTATTCAGGAAGAAATCAGCGGGTGTAAGTTTCATCCGAGGTGTGAGTTTTGCGAAATAGGATGCTGTGATGTTAAAAATCCTCTTCTGGAAGAGAAGGCTCCTAACCACTGTTCAGCCTGCTTGCGGTTTTAATTTTTATAACAAGGGACGGTTGACATTTCGTCTGCACTACAAGCTTATATTACAACAACAGGTCAACCTTTTTGTGAGACTACTAAGGGGTTCAAGTTGGTTGGGTTGTATATACCTCTGTTTGAGATATAATTTTCTTAAAGAGGTAAGTAATTATGAAAGATATGTTAGATAAAATTATTCAGATAGAAAAACGCTACATTGAATTGGGCGAAACTCTTTCTGACCCTGCTGTTATTCAGGATTATAACAAATTCCGTGATTTGTCTAAACAAAGAAAATCAATGGAAGAAACGGTTGAACTTTATTATGCTTGGAAAAAAGCTACTGATGCGATTGAAGAAGCAAAACAATTAATTTTTGAAGAAAAAGATGAAGAAATGCGCTCCTTCTTAAAAATGGAAATGGAAGAAAACGAATCAAAACTTCCTGAGTACGAAGAGAGAATGAAAGTTCTTCTTCTTCCTCGCGACCCGATGGATGACAAAGATATTATGTTAGAAATCCGCGGCGGTGCAGGTGGAGACGAAGCAAACATTTTTGCAGGCGATTTGATGAGAATGTATATCCGCTATGCTGATAAAATGGGTTGGCAGACACAAGTTTTATCAAAAACTGAATGTGAAGCTGGCGGAGTTTCAGAAGTTATTATTTCAATGAAAGGTGACAGCATCTATTCCCGTCTTAAATACGAATCAGGTGTTCACCGTGTTCAACGCGTTCCTCAAACAGAATCTCAAGGACGTGTTCATACTTCAACTGCTACAGTTGCTGTAATGCCTGAGGTTGATGATGTTGAAGTTGAAATCAGACCAGAAGATATTGAAATGTCAACAGCACGTTCTGGCGGTGCTGGCGGACAAAACGTTAACAAAGTTGAAACCGCAGCAAGATTGTTCCACAAACCTACAGGGATTATGATTTTCTGTACAGAAGAACGTTCGCAGTTGCAGAACAAAGAACGTGCGCTTCAAATTTTGAAAGCAAAACTTTATGATATGGAAGTTCAAAAGCAAATGCAGGAAATTACCGATTTACGTCGTTCCCAAGTAGGTACAGGTGACAGAAGTGAACGTATCAGAACATACAACTTCCCGCAAGGTCGTTTGACAGACCACAGAATCGGACAAAACCTGAATGTTTGGACGGTTATTGATGGCGAGTTGGATGATTTGATTAACTTGCTTGTTGAATACGACCAGAAATTGAAATTGGAAAAGTTGGCAGAAGTTAATGCATAAATAAAAAACGGTACTATGTACCGTTTTTTATTCGTATTTCAAATCTTTACTCATTTTGCCCATTTCGGTTTGAACATCATCGGAATAATTCTTAGTTATTTCAACAGGTGCATTTTCGTTGTAATGATAAGTAGTGCCTTCAAATGTCCAAGTTTCAGGTAAATACATTACAGGTGTTTGTTTTGCCGCTTTCGGGTCATCATAAATCATTTCTTTAATTTTATTTGCCATTTTTTGAGCAGTTATGTCATCAGTATCATATTTAGCTTTTAAGATTGAAACCCAGAATTCACCTTTTTGCGGAGTATATTCCTTAAGTTCTGTGCCTTCATCAATGCCAAGCTCTTTAAATGCTGCTTCAAATTCAGACTTGGTTTCATTCTGAATGATAGGTTCAGTTTCTTGTTTAATCTTTTGAGTTGGTTTTTGTTCTAATATTTCATTTGATTCGCCCATTCCAACTTCATATTTTTGATTAGGTTTTATCATTAATGCAGTAATAATGCATGCAGGAATTGAACCAAGGACTCCAATTGTTGCGGCTGTTGCCAATGTTAAAGCAAATCCTATGCCTTTTAATTTGGGGCATTTAGTTATGATTTTAGTAACATTTTTATCAATAAACTTGGTGAATTTTGAAGGCGCATTTTTTTCTTTAATAAAGTTTTCACGTTTTATTTCATAAGCTTTTTTGATAGCTTCTATTTTGCTTGGAGTTGTTCGTGGTATTTCTCTGCGATTATAACCGCCTCCCCATAGTTTAAGGTCACAATTTTTTTCTTCTGCTTCTATGACCCAATTGGTAAGCATATTTATTTCGCGTTCTGATTTTAATCCATGTTCTTTTGCTAATGCTTTAACTTTGTTATTATAAAATCTATTTAATTTTTCATTATATTCATATTCTAAGTCGCGTAATGCATCAGAATAATTTTTTTCCTTTGATTCAGCTATTAGACCTGCAACTGAGAGTGCACCACCGAGAGTTAATTCTGTTCCCAGCAATATCTGACCTCTATTGTCAGGTTTTCCAAGCGCTTGAATAGTACTTACATTTGCCTGGCTTAAAAGTTCTGCAAGTTCACCATTGTCTTCGCTAATTAATCCGTCATTATTTTTATCAATATTTTTGTCTTTAATTAGTTTTACTGTTTGTGAATCTAAATCACTAATTTTATAACCATGCATAATAATATCCCCATATTTTATTCCCCTGTATTTAGTTTAAGTATTTTTATTTGAAAAAATTGTCTAAATTCTTAATTCTTCTTAATATATCTTTTTGTTTAAGGTATAATTTTATTAAAAGAAGTTATACGAGGATATGTTTTGCTCAGAAAATGCGTTGGCTGCGGGGAGTTGAAATCCCGCGAGGGTATGATAAAGATAACTAAAGAGTTTCAAACAGGCAAGTTAGTTTTGAACCCTGATTCCAAAACATTTGGCAGATCAGCATATCTTTGTTATAATCATACTTGTATAGAAAAGGCATTAAAGAAAAATAAATTGAATCGGGTATTGAAAACATCCGAGGATGTGAAAGGATTATTAATAGATGAACAGTTTAAGAGTTAGTGAATTAGCAAAAGAACTCAATATGACAAGTAAAGAAGTCATAGAAAAGTTCGCAGAGATTTCGATTACGGTTAAATCGCACTCGAACACTGTTATGCCTGATCAAATACGTAAGCTGAAAGAGCACTTAGGTTTAGCGCCGAAGAAAACTTCTGCAAAAAAAGCGTTTATTGTTAAAAAAGCTAAAACAACTGAAGAGCCGGAAGTTGTTAAACAAGAGCCTAAAAAAGAAGCACCAAAAGTTGAACGCATAGAAAGAGTTCAGAGAGTAGAAAAAGCTCCAAAGATAGAAGTAGTTGAAAAACCTGCTCCAAAAGCAGAAGAAGCTCCGGCTGAACCTGTTAAAAAAGTTGAAAAACCTGCTGTTCGTATTGAAAGAACAAAGATTGAATACCCTAAAAACCAATCAAGAATAGAAATTGTTAGAAAAGCTCCTCCAAAACCTGTTCAAAAAGAGGGTGAAAAGAAATCCGACAGACCTGAACGCGGAGAAAGAAGACCTTTCAATAAAAACCAACAAGGCGGAGAAAAGAAGCTTGTTGAACGCAGAATTATTCCTCAGGAAATTTATGAAGGAAAAGGCCCTTCTAAAAAGAAAGTAGATAACAAAAAGAAAGAGAAAGATTTCAATTCTAAAAAAGAAGATCAGGAAATGATTTCTCTAGAAAAAGCTGCTGCTCAAAAACACAAAAAACGTTCTCACAAAGAAGAAGAAAAAGAAGCAGTAACTTCAATTGTCGTAAACCAGCCAATGACTATTCAAGAGCTTGCAGATAAAATCCAAAAAACTCCTGCTGAAATCGTTAGATTCCTTATGTTCCAAGGGGTTATGGCAACTGTTAATCAATTGATTGATGTTGAAACTATCAAAAAAGTTTGTGCAGAATATGAACTTGAAGTTCTTGAAGAAGATATCGAAGCATTTATGGAAGAAGAGCTTGAAAAAGAACAAAAACAAAAAGCTCTTACGGAAGTTGATAAAAAATTACTTAAAAAACGTGCTCCTGTTGTTTCAATTATGGGTCACGTTGACCACGGTAAGACAACATTATTGGATAGCATCCGTGCATCAAAACACAAAATCGTTGCAACCGAAGTCGGCGGTATTACACAGTCAATCGGTGCATACACGGTTTATCTTGATAACAAACAGGAAAGAAAAATTGTTTTCGTAGATACTCCGGGTCACGAAGCGTTTACTGAAATGCGTGCCCGCGGTGCAAAAGCTACAGATATCGCAATCCTTGTTGTTGCGGCTGATGACGGTATAATGCCTCAAACAATTGAAGCGATTAACCACGCAAAAGCAGCGGAAGTTCCAATTATTGTTGCGGTTAACAAGTGTGATAAACCGGGTGCAAACCCTGATAAGGTATTACAGCAGTTAACCGAACACGGACTTGTTCCGGAAGCTTGGGGCGGTGAAACAATTACTGTTAATGTTTCTGCGCTACAAGGTCAAGGTATTGATGAACTTCTTGAATACATTCTGCTTGTTGCGGAAGTTCAAGATTTGAAAGCTAACCCTAAGGCTGAAGCTTCCGGTGTTGTAATCGAAGCTAACTTAGATAAAGGAAAGGGTCCTGTTGCGACACTTCTTGTTCAAAACGGTACACTAAGAACAGGTAACTGTATTGTTGTTGGTACTGCTTGCGGTCGTGTTCGTGCTTTACTTTCAGACTCAGGCGAAAGAATCCAAAAAGCTGAACCTTCAACTCCTGTTGAAATCTTAGGTTTGACAGAAGTTCCAAATGCAGGTGATTATTTCGAAGTTGTTCAGAACGAAAAAGAAATGAAGTCAATTATTGATAAACGCAAAGAACGTGAACGTAATAAGAGACTTGATGCTATGCTGCCTGCTCACATGAGACGTGAATCAGGTGCGGCAGAAGAAGGCGCAACTCAATTGAATTTGATTATTAAAGCTAATACTCACGGTTCAGCCGAAGCTGTAGCACAAGCTATTGCACAGTTTGAATCTGATGAAATTATTACAAAAATTATCCACGTTGGTGTTGGTGATATTTCAGAAGCAGATGTTATGCTTGCTTCAGCATCTAGCGCATTGATTCTTGGTTTCACAGTAAAAGAAGACTCAAATGCTCTTGCAGCAGCTGAACGTGAAGGTGTAACAATCAAGAAATATGATATTATTTATCAAATTCTTGAGGATATTGAAAAGACTATGATTTCACTTCTTTCACCGGAAGTAAAAGAAATTGTTACTGGTCAGGTTGAAATCCGTCAAATCTTCACAATTGGTAAAACAGTTAAGATTGCCGGTTGTTATGTTACTGAGGGTAAAATCAACAGAAACGATACAGCAACAATCTACCGTGACGGTAAAGAAGTATTTAAAGGTGCAGTTGATCAGCTTAAGCGTTTCAAAGACGATGTTAAAGAAGTTGCTCAAGGTTTTGAATGCGGTATTTCATTTGTTAAGTTTAATGATATTCAAGAAGGTGATATTGTTAAATTTGTGACAACTAAGGAAGTTGATAGAACCGAACTTGTTTAGGGTCTTGCAAAATATACAAAACAAGTTATAATAAAAATACAACTCGGGCTTCAAAGAGTGGTGGTACACTCTCTGAATTTTAACTCCCGATTTGTGTTAGTTTATTAAGACTAGCACTATGATTATCATCATTAGTGCTAGTTCTTTATTATCGCATTGCTGCAATATTAAAAAGATTAGTACTAACTTTTTAATCATACGCAAACCCTCCTTTCGTCAAGCTTTGTCTGAATTTACAGTTCGTCCTTGAGAAATTAGTTTTGCAACGGGAGTGCCCGATTGACTATATATTAATATAATTACCGATGTAAAACATCATGTGTTTGATGTATAAGAAATTAGTCTTTTTCAATAGTTATTTTATAACCAAAAATATCGGCAATTGTTTTTACTTCGTCGTATCTGAAAGAACTGGTTGATATTTTATTTAAAATACTGCTTTGAGTATAATGTTTTCCTGTTTTTTCAACAAGAATTTCTGCCAATTTTTTAGCAGTTAAGTTTTCTCTAAGCATTATTATTTTTACTTGTTCTTTTGATGTCATATTCATAATACAAGATAATTATACAACTATACAGATAATCTTGACAAATATCAGATAAAGTGATAATTTATATATGTATATAGCGATAATTGTCACAATATTCAAATGCAATATTAAGAAAGGTTAATCATGCTAACGAAAGAACTTGAAGAACGGGAAAAACTTGCAAGCAAAGCAGACGCTTTAGTCATCGTTACGCTTGATTCTTGCGAAAAGGAAGATTATACAACACAACAAATAGTGCTTGAAGAAGCACAAAGATACACATCACAATTGAGTGAAAAACTGATAGAATTAAATTTTTCTATCTAACGATTCCGAATCCTAACAAGAATACACATACGATAAATACAACCGCAACGATTGCAGTTAATTTATTCAATCCCTGTTCTGCGCTCTTTTGAGATGAGAACATTTGAGCAGCATTTCCAATCCCTGCGATGCCGTCGCCTTTTGGTGAGTGCATTAGGATAAGTACGATTAGTAATAGAGCTGATACGACTAAAGTAGTCCAAACTAGTGTAAGCATTTTTTATTTTCCTTCTGATTTTTTAATAAAATGAGCTCGTTTTGAGTTTAATTTAATATTGTCGAAAGTATAGAGTCGAGCAGGTCGTTTTGAAGTGGATTTTGAGAACTCGTTCAACTCTCTTAAACCTTCTGTTGTGATAACTTTTTTACGGAAATTTCTCTTATCAAGAGTTTTTTCCATAATCATTTCATAAGCTTTTTGCATTTCTGTAAGAGTGAATTTTTCGTTCAATAACTGATAAGCTACCGGACACATTTCCAAGCGTTCTCTTGTACGTTTTAGAGAATATTGAATAATTTCTTTGTGGTCAAACGCAAGAGGCGGAAGGTCAAAAACTTTGTGCCAAGCCAAATCTTCGGTTGTAATTACATCAAAGTCTTCTGCTCTTATTAATGCAAAATAAGCTACTGTAATAACTCTTGAAATAGGGTGTCTCAAAGGGTCGCCGAATGTATAAAGCTGTTCAAGGTAGATGTTATCTACATTTGTTTTTTCCTTAAGAACGCGCATAGCAGCTTCGTCAAGGTTTTCTGACATTCTAACGTATCCGCCCGGAATCGCCCATTTGTCTTTGAAAGGTTCATTGTTACGTTTAACCAACAAAGCTTGCAGTGCATTATTTTTGATTGTCAAAATAACAATGTCGACTGTAATCTCGTGCGTTTTAATTTCGTTAAACATAATCCACCTCTGTAGATTATTCTATTACAAAGTCATAAAAAATGGAAGTGGCTCTATCGTCCGACTATAGGGGAACTTCTGAACAAGTGCAATGAATTCCGCCCTGATATTCTGTCAACATAATTTTTGAGATAAAATTCTTGTCGCCGTCTACGAAATAAATATGTTCGGGATTTACATAAGGAGAAATTGAATTGATAAACTCTTTTTCAAAACTGAATCCGATTGTTTCAGCCATTTCCGGAGTTAATCCTAAACGCTCATCAATATTAGATTTGTTTGTTATATATACTAACTCGCTGAACCTGTTCTTAAGTGCGTTGGCATTTATAAAATTGCAGTATTGTTTTAAGAAATTATCTCCGTCAGAGTTTGGTTCGGTTTCATAAATTCTTCCCGGAACTCTGATTACTTCAAAGTCGTTGTCTGATAGAATTTTTTCTATTTCATCTGTTTGTGCACGGTTATTCAGTGTTATTTCTGCTTCAAAAATTCTAATGAATTTGAGCATTGTGTTATAAGCTTCTTTATATTTTTGCGTGTCTTCAAATGGGTTCATAGTGATATATGCTTTTAGTTTATCTAAACCCTTATAAAGAGTTTCGACTGATATTTTATCGTCAGCTAATAAAATTCGCTTATTATCTAAAGGTCGGATAAATAAATCTAAATGATAATCCATTTGAGGCAGTACTATAACCTTATCTACACCATACATTGCCTGAATATCTTCTATATCATATTTTGCAAGTTCATTTTTACCTACAAAGACGCTGTCCTGTTTTCCGTCTTTGACAATAAAAAGATTTCCGCCCGGAATATGTGCTTTGTGGTATAGCGAATTTAATTCATCTTTTTGTGCAATAAATCTTTCTTTGATATCTTCAGGGTTTTGTCTTGCAATATCAGCAAACATTCCGAATATATCTTGATTTATTTGCATAAAGCGGGGAGTTTCTCGGGTGCATTTTTCTGTAATATCATATCTTAAATTAAAGAACTTTAGGATAGAACTAAACGGGTCTGTTTCTTTAAGTGTTAATAATTTATCTTTAACTATTGTCCAGTAATCTTGCGCCCAAAGATTGCCATTAGTTGTATAAGGAGGCACAATTTCATCGCATTTATTTTCAAGCAATCCGCCAAAAGGAGAATAGATTCTAAATCCTTCTTCTTGTCCTATTTTGTACATCTCATCAGCTATGCCGTAACAATTTGCACTCATAAGAAAACCTCTGAGATATCGTGCATCATAGCCTTTAAAATTGTTGCAGGAAGTTGGTTGAATATTCATACCAACATGAAACCCCGTAAAATAAAAACTTGCTATGCCAGATATTTTTGTAAAGTTGTTTTATCAAAAACTTCCACGCTGTCTCGTGAGTGAATAAACACAAGACAAGATATTAAGGATTTGAATGATTGAAAATCATCAAATGCGAGTTTCTGTCTCAAATCTGTCATATTATTTGCCATAAACTCGGTAATAATTGTTTTATCGTTGTAATAAAGTTCTGATAAGAATTCAAATGCTTCGCGGGTTTTGATTCCCTCAAGATAAATAACATCAGGAGACTGGAATTCAACATATCTGAGAGCTTTATCCATATTAAACCCGATATTTTCATTGAGTTCACATTGATTAACGTGGTTCAATTCATATTTAGCGATGGATTCAATTGTCATAATATTTTTATTCAATTCAGTTGTTTCCATCAAAAGAGAATAAATAATATGAGTTTTACCGCTCAATGGTGAACCGCAAACAAGAATAATCCCCGGGGTCTCCATTGCGTTTAATAATATTGAACGCTGTTTTTCATCAGGAATAATCTTTTCAAGTTTTGTCGGCGGTTTATAAATCTTTAACGAAATTCTTTCACCCATAATAGTCGGGAAAGATGAAACAGATGCAATAAGCATAGTTTCTTCAACCTTAAAACAAAGTTTGCCTAGCTGCGGAATTTCACATACAGACGGATCAAGATTTGATAAAATTTTGAGTTTGGAAACAAATGCGGAGTTTAAAATAGAAGGAATAATACCTTTATCTAAAACTTCTCCGTGCTGTTTAAACACTACTTTCAAGCCGTCTTCTACCTGTTCAAAGTTGAGTTCGTGAATATCTTCGATAATAGCTTGTTTTAAGATTGCACGAATAACTTTTTGTATATGTTCTTCGCCTGAATCTTCTTTATGCAGTTCTTCTGTCCAGTCAAATTCTTCAGCATTAGCTGAAAGTGAAATGCTGTCTACAGTGTCTGCAACTTTATAGTATTCATCAATTTTTTTAGTAATACTGACCTCTGAGGCAATAACCGGTTCGATTGAACATTCTGCTGTTTCAATAATTTTATCAATTGCAAACAAATCCAGAGGGTCTGCCATTGCAACCGTAAGTACATCTTCAATCTTAAACAGAGGAATAATTCTGTATCTTCTTGCGTCTGCAAAAGAGATAAAGTTAAAACACTTAGCATCAGGTGAATAGTCTTCCAGATTAACATAAGGAATATGGAGTTTTGATTCCAAAAACTTTAATAGAGTTTCTTCGCCCAAGATTCCCGAATTAATAAGTGCCTGCCCGATGTTTATATTTTGAACATTAGCAAGCTCTTCCGCTTTTTCTAATGTCTCGTATTCGACAATCCCGTCACGGACAAGTTCGTATTTGAGTTTTTCTAAAGTTTTATTATTAATCGTTTCCATTTAGATATTCTTCTACCTTTTTAACAATAACATCCAATTCAAACGGTTTTGTGATATATTCATTTACCCCTGTTTCTTCTCCGATAGCCTTGTCTTCGAGCTGAGAGCGCGCAGTAACCATAATGATTGGAATATCTTTATATTTATTATCGTATTTTAAAAGACGGCTGATTTTGTATCCGTTGATTTTTGGCATCATAACGTCAAGGATAATCAAATCCGGCATGATTTCTTTTGCAAGACGGAGTCCGTCTTCTCCGTTGAAAGCGGTGTAGCATACAAAACCCGATACTTCGAGTACGAATTTCAGGCTTTCAACGATATCCTGTTCATCATCTACTATAAGAATCTTTTTCATGTACATCCCCTTCAATCTCGTATGAATACATTATATCACATTTTCCATAAACATTCTCGTTTTGAGCGGTCACGGTGTCGATTTTCTTTTTCAAAAACTCACAGGCAGGCTTGTCACCGTCTAAGATAACCATTGATAAGGTTGTCATTTGACCTTCTTTTTCAATTAATGAATTTGTTAAGTAAGTTTTGTTAAGAAGATTTTCTTCTTTCATTAAGTTCTCAATAATATTATTCGTTGATTTTATGCTGATAAGCGCTGCCGTGCCTCCGCTTGAGCGGGCTTTTTGAATAACCTGTTTTTTAATCATATTGAAGTTGCTCTTATCATTTGCAATCGGAATCACAAAATAGAATCTTGAACCTTTGTTGATTTCTGAATCACACCAGATTGCGCCGTTATGTGATTCCATCAACTGTCTTGCAATAGGAAGTCCTAGTCCTGAACCGCCAACCTGACGAGAAAGGGAGTTTTCTATCTGAGCAAATTTATCAAATACGTGGTTTAAGTCTTTGCGCTCAATGCCTATGCCCTGGTCTTCTACGCAGACTTGAAGATAGTTGCCTTGAAGTTTTTTGATATCTTCTTCAAAACAGTGGTCATATTGGAGCTCGCGTGCATTAATAACTCTTGATGAAATTTCGATTGTGCCTGCATTTGGAGTGAACTTAATTGCATTAGATACAAGATTGGTTAATACTTGTTCCAATCTGTTAGAATCTGCATAGATTTCAGGTGATTCTGCCGATGGAGTGTATTTAAGAGTTAATTCTTTTTCTCTGGCAACTTCCGTTAAATTGTTTTTGACATATTCGATTACGGGTTCAATGTGTGTAAGTTCAAATTTGAAATCCATTTTTCCTGCTTCGATTTTTGAGATGTCGAGAAGGTCATTAATGATTCCTGAAAGTCTTACTGCATTGCGTTTTCCCATTGATACGAATTTGTTAATATTTTCGGTCATTTCGCCTGCTTTTCCGCTTAGGATAATATCCATAGCATTCTTGATTGCGGTAAGCGGCGTTCTTAATTCGTGAGAAACGATTGAAATAAATTCTGATTTTAATCGTTCAAGTTTCTGCAATTTTCTGTTTGTAGTTTTTAATTCCTGTGTAAAAGAGGCGCTCTGAAGTGGAATTGTTACCTGTTGAACAAGAGTTTGGAAACAGGTTGCATCTTCTGTTGTAAACTGTTTTTCACGATAGATTTCCGTGAATCCGAAAAACTCGTCGCTTGAGGTAATTGGAGCAAATAAATTATCGTATCTTAAAACAGAAAAGTCGTATTCTTTTACATTGTGTTTAATATTTTTTTCGATTTTCAGGTTTCCGATTTTGATATCAAACGGCGGGTCTGATAATAATGATTTATAACTTAAAATTGCACGGAGTTTCAAGGCTTCAAGCAATCGGTCAGAAATCTTATACAGTGAATTAATAATTAAAACAGGTTCGCGTTCGGAACGAAACATCAGAGTGCAAGATAGTTCAAAATTAAGCGATTTTTCAATCCCTTCAACCATGATTTTGAGTAATTTGTCTTTATCAAGAGTTCCTGCAAGCTGGGAACTTGTGTTGTATAAAACATTCAGCTGATAGAGACTTCTTGCAAGTTCCTGATTGGCTTTTGTCATTTTTATCAGTGATTGTCGGGTTCTCATACTTGCATCAATTGTTGCAGCAAGTAGTTTTTTATCCAGCGGGGTTGTGATAAACAAGTTTACGTTATGAGTGACGTCTTTATTATGTCTGACATTTCCGACAACCAACAAAATTATAACGGAAAACTGTTTAATTTTGCGACAAAGCGGTTTTAATTCAAGTGCGGTTAAATCCCCGTCAAGGATGACTATTTCAGGTTCTTCGACTTTGAGGGTATCAAAAATCATCATTTCATCAACAGAAGTAATTACTTCGTCTGACGAAAATGTTTCTTTAACGATTCTCTCTTTTTCACTATCCTCACTAATCAATAGAAACTTTGTCATAGCTATATGATACCAAAAACCATACAGTATTGGCAATACTTGCTATATACACAAAATTTATCATTTTAAAATTCAAAAATATCTTTATCTATTTTTTTATCTAAAATTGCGCCGAATTCTTCAAAACTTAACCCTAAGGCTTTAATAATACGACATACTGTATATAATTTAGGGCTTCTTAATCCTGCTTCAATATTTTGTAATGTAGAATCCGCTATGCCATTTTCATCACAAAACATTACATACTTTTTAGTGTTGCTTTTTCTTAACTCTTTTAGCAATTCACCTATTAATTTAGAAAATTTATACTCGTTCTCTTGCATTAAGTTAATTTTAAAACTATTAAGTAAAATTATTATCCCTAATTGAGGAGTGTTATTTACTAAAACTTGTTTCTACTAAATTAATCAACTTATAGTAAAACTCAATCTGTTCTGCACTTGCATGTTAAGCTTTTCTTCTAAATACAACTAGGCTACCAAATTTCTTTTTTAATTCGCTTTGATCTATTGTATGCATATTTGAATTCTAGTTAACATGTGCGTATAGTTCCATTGCGCTATACGTTCATGGTTATATGTACAATTAGTTCTTGTTATGCTCTGCTGAATATACCACCCAATTGAGGAGTGAATATGAAACAATATTTATAATTATATCAATTTTTCTAATGCAATGTTGTGATTGCAGTTCAAAGGAATCATTTTCAGAATTAAGTCAAATTAAAATCTTGAAAATTTATGATGGTGATACCATATTTTGCAGAAATATTAATAGAGCATACAAACAAGCATACCAGAATAACTTAAAAATTTGATTTTAGAGGAATTGTTAAAATTCGGAGGTTGTTTAGAATATAATTATAGAAAAAATAACTTATAAACAAAAAAAGAGGTATAGCCTAAACCATACCTCTTTCTTTATTTCAAAAGTTATCGACTATTTGCCGTTAACAACTTCTTTGAATTTTTTACCAGCAGAGAAAACAGGAACTGTTTTAGCAGGAATTTTGATTTCCTTACCAGTTTGTGGGTTTCTGCCGTTTCTAGCAGCTCTCTTACGAGGTTCGAAAGTACCAAAACCAACTAAAGTAACTTTTTTACCTTTAGAAACTGTTTTTTGAACTGTTTCGATTAAAGCTGATAATACTTCGTTAGCTTCTTTTTGAGTAACTTTAGATTTTTTTGAAATTTCTGCTACTAATTCTTCTTTGTTCATTACAAAACTCCTTTCTTATTTCTACAAGAACCATTATACAAATAAAAATTAAGAATGCAAGTACTTCTTTCGGTGGAAATCGCTTCGGGTTCTTGGTTTTAGCCATTTTACTTTTGCATGACAAAAAATCCGTTTGAATTTAAAAACGGTGAAAAAGCTTGTTATATCAGGGGTTTGCTACTCTTCGTAATTTATTATGTTACCGCTTTGATTTTCATCAAAATCATACGCCTGTTGTATTTTTTCATTCTGCTGAGTTCTTTTTAGTTCTTTTTGTACTTCAGCCATCCCGCGTTCAAGAATTCTAATGTTTTCCAGCTCCATGAGACGAAGTTCATCCAAAAGAGTATTTAGCTCTTTTTCCTGAACAGGAGTAAGTTCAAGGTAGTTGCGCATACATTTGCAGCTTAGAAACAGTTCTTCGCGTCTATTTAGCATTGAAATTGCTTCATCAAACTCTTCTGCTTCAATCATTTTGCGAATATCTGCCGAACCGTTTTTGAGTTGGTTATATTGCATTATTAGCTGTTCAAACTGTTGTTCATTCTGCATTTATACCGCCTTCATTGTTTGGAATGTTCGTTCCGTTTTCTTCTTTTAAAACATCTTCTACCGTTGATATTCCGCTCTGGATTTCGATTGCTTTTTGGAACCCCCAGCGTATGTTTGTTAAATCATCTATAACTTCCTGAACAAGTTCTGAGTTTCTTGAAACATTGGCTTTGATAAGTTTCATAGCCATTTTGTTATAAAGTCTGAAAAGATGCTTTGCGACATCGTTTCTATTTTCCAAATCGATTGTGCGCATAAGTTCTCTTATGATTTTTCTTGCTGATTCAAGATTTGTAGAGCGTTCCTGTAAGTTTTTTTCATCTATGGCTGTTTTTGCTTTTTGAAGAAATTGTATAGCGCCGTCGAGCAGCATAATCATCAGCTTTTCTGGTGTTGCTGTTGTTATGTTGTTTGTTTGATATTGTTTGATGTATTTGTTGTACGGATTAACTGCCATCTATACCTTCTTATTTACGAATATTCCGGATGCCATATTCAGTTTCTTTACAAGTTCGGAAAGCTCATTTCCTGATATTGTTTCAACAAGTCTGTTTGTTGCACTGTCATATAATTCTATTATATCATCTTTTGAGTTGAGTTTAACATAAAAATCTTTATTCGGGTTTTCTAAGTCTTCAATATCAAATTCTTCTTCTTTAAAGAATTCATCTTCCGATTTTACAAAACCATCTTCAAACTCTTCTTCCTGCGGTGTTTGTTGTTGATTTTTCTGGTTCTCTTCCTCTTCATCCTTTTCACGCACACGGCGGTTTGTGCTGAGGGTTTGAACCTGTTTCATGTCATTTGTAGGATCGGTTTGAATAATTTGTTCGGTGCGATTTGTAAAGTCAGCAGAAGTCGATTCTTTGACTATACCTGTATTCGCAATAGATAATCCATCCATGCCCATAAAATTTTCCTTTACAAATCTTTACCTTCTATTATATTATGCTATAATAGCATTAAAGAACATCATATAACAGGTTGAAACTTTAATAGTGCCGGTTGGAAGAAAGAGGTATTTTATGAGCAAGAGCTTATTTGTTGGTTTTATGGAAAGAATTACAGCGTTTCCTCTATGGATTAAACAAACAATATTCTTGAATCTTTCTAAGGATTTGGCTAATTATTTAAGTAATGACTTTTTGGATGTTGAAGAAGGCGAGTTGTTCCATATTTATAAACCTGAGTTGTCTGATTTGGGTCAAAACGAACTTATGACCAAAGAATCAGGATATGATGAAAGCATTTATTCTTTTCTCAGCTGTTGTTCAAAAGGAATGTCTTTGATTGAAATTTCTATTGAGAATAATTTTACTATGCAGGAAGTTTCAAAGGCATTTACTTTCTGCAAAAAATCACAATTCTTTTCAAGCAATGTTCCAAATCTTGTTTCTGCGATTGCAGGCTTTATTGCAGGAAACTATCGTACGGGTGAATATTTTATCCGTGCAGGGAAAATGACTATCGAACAGCTTGATGAAGTTCTTAATAAACAGCAGGAAATGAATGATGCGGGCAAGCACGTGTTTATTGCGGAACTTATGGTTCAAATGGGCTTTGTAAGAGATTTGGATGTAAAAAGTATTATCTTTATGAAAGAAGAATCAGGAAAAAGATTCTCTTTGAATCCTAAAGAAGTTCCTAATATTGCTCTTGAACAGGAAAATTATGATATAAGAGTTGAAAATACACGTCTTAAGGAAGAAAATGAAATCCTTAAACAAAAAATGGATGCTCTTTTGACATTTATCAAAGACCATAAAGAAGCTTAATTATGCGTGTTGAATATTTTCGAGACGGACTGGTTGAAGAGTTTCATGACGGTATTTGTGTTGATTTGAACGGTTCTGATACAGAGCCATATTTCTTGCGCTCTTGTGCTAAGCCTTTGCAGGCTTCTTTGATTCTTGACTGCGGAATTGATTTTTCTGATGAAGAACTTGCTTTGTGCTCAGGCTCTCATGCGGGGGAGGATTGTCATGTCAGAGTTGCGCGTGGGATTTTGGATAAACTGGGGCTTGATGAAAGCTATTTGAAATGCGGAATACATGAACCCTTGGCAGGATTAAAAGCAGGCGAAGTTGCAACTCCTATTCATAATAATTGTTCGGGTAAACATCTTGGATTTCTTGCTGTATGCAAGGCTAACGGGTGGGATTTGGAAAATTATTATGAGCCTGAACATCCTTTGCAAAAAGCTGTTAAAAGAAGAATTTATGAATTGTGCGAGGTTCAGGGGGAATATCCTGATACAACGGACGGCTGCGGTGTTCCGATTGTTTCTATGCCTTTGAATAATCTGGTTAAAGGTTTTAAAAATCTGAATAAAAAATATTCGAAAATAGTGGATGCAATATTAAAAAATCCTTATATTTACGGCGGTGTTAATCGTCTTGATACTGAGATTATTGAAAAAACAGGTTTGCTTGCAAAAGTTGGAGCAGGCGGATTATGTGTTGTATATAATACGAAACTAAATGACGGGTTTGCAGTCAAAATGTTTGACGCATCAATGCCTGCAAGAAGATTTGCAGTGTTCCACGAAATAAATCGTTTGGGCTGGGCAAATGTTGAGATTGACAATAAAATCAAAACTTTGAGCGGAAAAATTGTCGGTGAAGTTAAGGTTTTATCAAATCTCGGTTAAAATATCCGACAATGTATTTGAAACGTGAAAGAACTTCTTCCACTGTCATTTCGCGAATAATGTTTCCGCGTTTGTTTTTAATGCGGACTTTATTGTTTTTTAAATCCACGCTTTCCAAAACATAAGTATGCCATCTTCTGCCATCAAGTTCTTTTATTCCGGTTCCTATAACAAAACTGTGTTCTTTGTTTTTATCCATTTGTTCAAAAAGTGCTCTGACTTCTTTTTCATAAGGTTTCAGATTCAGGTTGAAATCGGATTCCGCAATATTTACACTCGGTTTGATTCCTGTGAGTGTTTCCATAAAATGTGACGGCAGATTATATTCAAATGAAAATTGTTTGAATTTATCTGCAATTCTGCATAATAACGGTTTTGATTTATGTTTGTTTTCGTATTCAGAAACAGAGATATCAAGACTTCTTAAAATATTATTTTGCTGGTGTTGATAAAGTTTTTCGTAGCCTGCAAGAGCTTTCGATGTTGGTACGGAGAATTTTTCCTGCTCCCCATTTTTCTTATACAGATAACAGTTTATGAGTTCGGGATTTTCGTTATCGTATTCAATCTGTTTTTGGAGTATTTTGCGCCCGTTTTCCGTATGTGATAACGAATCCAATGTCGAAACGAGGTAACAATCGCTAAAATGCTGTTCGGCAGTTTGAAGTCCGTCAATATCTTTATTGGAAATTGAGGCACGAAAAGAGGTATGAAATTTTGGAAAATCACATAACATATCTATTTAAAAACATTATCACAAAAAATATTGCGTGTTTTCATGTTATAATTAATTTTATTTTACAAGGAGAAAGATATGCTTAAAAGAGAACCAAGCTGTGCTTTAGAAAAAGAATTGTTTCAAAACGTCTTTGATAAAACACCTGATTATATAAAAAATGCTGATTTAATGAATTTTGATAATGAAGGCGAATTTACTTTTACGCTTAAACGCGAGCACCTTCATCCTCATAGTGACGAGAATCCTGAAGGGCTTAACCTTTTAGAATGGTTTGCTAACTATTCTAAAGAAGCAAAAGTTTCAACAGCAGGTATCAGAGGACCTCAAAATATTTTGTTCCCTCAAGATACAAGATTCCCGATTAATTTAGTTGGTATGGTTCTTGCTACTCTTGCAAAAGCTCTTGTTGCAAGAGAAAAATATGGTGATAAAGAAGTTAGAAAACTTGCTGCATCAGAAGTTCGTTATAACTCGAAATTATACCTTGATGCGATTGCAAGAATTCAGGCTGCTCAAGGTATCAGAACACTTACTCCTGTTGGCGGTCAGACTATTCCTATCTGGTTAGCTTCATTTTTAGCGTTCAAACTCGACCTTGTAGGCGGGGAATATATTACTTCCAGCCATGGTATTTCAGTTAAGACCGCAACAAAAGATTTGAACTCTCAAGGCAGTCAGTATCTTCCTGAAGAGTCTTTGGAATTTGTTAACAAGATTCAGGAAATCTTTGATATCACTGAACGTGAAGGTTCTTATGAAATCAAGATTGCAGCAAGAAATAATCCATTGATTGATGAATCAATTATGGAAAAACTTAACGACGGTATTGATTTATATGTGGAATACTTAAAATCAGGCGTTGCACAAAATCTCGACGGTCTAAAGAAAATGAAAAACAGACTCTTTATTGAAAGCGTTGGCGGTTGTGCATACAGAACACTTTCAAGAGTTTTAGACAAGCTTGAAATCTCAAACAAATTTGATTGGAACAATGTAAAAGAAGATCCGTTCTTCCATTCAATCGGGAAATATGATACTGATCCAAAAGGAAACAAATGTTTCTATGATTATTCCGTGGATGCAACGGTTTTGGCTAAAAAGCCTGATGGTACAAAATTCTTCCCTGTAATCGAATCTATGCATTATGAAGAAACACTTAAAGACTATCCTTTAGGCACAATTGTTTTGATTACAGACCCTGACCACGACAGACTTACCGTTTGCCAGATTGAGACAATCGGAAGTGTTGCTATGCTTGATGAATACGGTATTTCTTATATCAAGCTTGATGAAAAGAGAGTGTTAACTGTTTATACCGCAAACCAAGCGTTCTTGATGCTTATGGATTATCGTGTAAAACAGTTGAAAGCTCAAGGTAAGTTCAAAAATCATCCGAGATTTATGATTAAAACTACAGCATCAGCTCTTAGCTGGGATGAATGGGCAAAAGCACACGGAATCAAGGTCGTAAATGTTCCTGTCGGTTTCAAAGAAATTGCTAACATTATGAAAAAAGTTGAATTACAGCTTCGTGAAAATCCTCAAGGTGAAGTCAAAGTTGATGATGTATTCGGCGAAGAAATTAATCTTGGCGTTCAGCCTCGTCTAATTTTCGGCGGTGAAGAATCAGGCGGTATGATTATGGGTTCTGAAGACTTAATTGAATCTCTTGCAGGAAGAAAAGCAATTGCAATGAGAGAAAAGAGTGCGACAGAGGCTATTATTGTAGCAGCTTCTCTTGCAGCTAAATTGGAAGAAGATAATAAAACATTGTCTGAATACTTAGAACAGATTTTTGAAGAAAACAACATTATCGCTAAATTTGATGTTCGTGAAGATATTTCTTACTACAACGAATCTGAACCTGATATTGACAAATTGAAAGCAGCAAAAGTTGAAGGTGAAAAACAAAGAACTAAAAACGATTTGTTCTATTTATCTTTAGCGATTGCCATAAGAGAAAGTAAAGCTGATGTAGAAGCAGTTAAGAAGGTGCTTAACGGTGCATTTGCGGAACTTAATTTTGATAACCTGGTATCTGTTAAGTTTGTAGGTGACGGTACTTATCTTCAATTTGCTGATAAATATGTAGAAATCCGTCCATCAGGAACAGATGCTAAGACAAAAGCTTATTCAGGTGGTGAAAATCTTGCTGATATAAGCAAATTCTCAAGAGTGTTGGGTAATTATTCAGGTGATAGAACCGAATTGCACAGACAACTTATTCCGGAAGAGTTTTATGAAAACTCTAAAGAAACAGCTTTGAATCATTATTTGAA
This sequence comes from Candidatus Gastranaerophilales bacterium, assembly GCA_023662705.1. Classification (GTDB taxonomy): domain Bacteria; phylum Cyanobacteriota; class Vampirovibrionia; order Gastranaerophilales; family Gastranaerophilaceae; genus CAG-196. The sequence goes on from JAMPIM010000017.1 coordinate 21,955, forward strand.
GTTTGTGGATAAAGGTGCTGATACAAGTGTATTTGAGATACCTGAATACAGTTATTAATAGGTTTAGAGGGCGGCTTTAGCCGCCCTTATTTTTTCATATTCTTTGTCAATTATGATATTGTATTTTGTGTGTATCTCATTTAATGAGCTAATTATGCATCGCAGTGTATATAGTAATGCCAGAACCTTTCTGGTTTCTTCTGAGCATTTCATTTCATCTTCAATGGTTAATTCAATTATATCTTCAAGAACGCTCAAGGCTTTGAGGGGTCTATCCAATTCTCCTGCAAAATCTTCTAATAACATAATGCTCCTTTGTTAAGTTATATAACAGTATAGACGTTTCTTGCAACGTTTAATCTTTGGAATATACGTATATACTACCATCACACGTTATATTTGTCAACTATTTTACAAATATATATAATAAAAGTATGAAATTACTGGTTAAGGAACAAATTAAAACTTTATTAGCACAAGAAGGTGTTTTCATGAAAGAATTAGCGGTAATGATTTCAGAGAAAACAGGTAAAAAATGCACCCCTGATTCAATATCACAAAAACTTCGCCGTGGGACTTTGACTTATAACGAAACACTTCTGATTGCTGAGATTTTGGGTTACAAAATCAAGTTTGTAAAAGACGGCAATCTTGACAAAGATGAATAAATAGTAAATAATATAAATATAGGGGGAAGCCCTAAGAAAATGGTACTTCCTTAGAGCTTCGCTTAGTACCCCCTATAATTTAAATAGATTAAGTGCTACTATGAATAGCGTTGCTACAAATAGTAGCATTATTAATTTATCCATCATAGTTTTAAACCCTCCTTCCTAGCTTATTCTATAGTACTCGTGTGTTAGGAGTCGGGTTTGAGGTACTACCCTAAATGTCATTATATCATAAGTTTTCCAAATTAACAATGCAAAACCTTTGTGCTACAATAGCAAAATGAAGTATTGGTTTAGTCTTTCGGACAAAATAAGATTTTTATTGATTGGAGCTTTTAATGCAGGGTTGTCATATATTATGTATTCAACTCTCGTATTTTTGCTTGGTGCGGAAGCTTATCAAATTGCGCTTGCGCTTGCGTGGGTTATTTCTTCCGTTACTTCGTTTACTACTCAGAGATTATTTGTTTTTAATGTTAAAGGAAATATCTTTAAACAGTATTGTAAATGCTGTACTACCTGGGTTTTCAGTTATATGATTAATGCCGGTTTGCTGGAAATGTTTGTTAAAAAATTGCATCTGAATGTTTATATTGCGCAGATTATTGCAACTTTGATTGCGGCTGTGTTTACTTATATCCTTTTCAAGAAATTTGCATTCAAACGCAGATAAAAATTTTAATTCATTTAACATTACCATCGATTTTGCTTTTGCTACAATTCCGTCTTGTATCAGCTTTTTTTAATATTAAGTTGTTAAATTACGACTAAAAAGGAAAAAGCTATGCAAATAAAAATACTATTGGTCGAAGACCAAAAACTTATGCGTATCGGGATTAAATCATTATTTTGCGATTATCCTGATTTAGAAATTATCGGTGAAGCTTCAAGCGGTAAAGAAGCGGTTGAAAAATGTAAATTAATTAAGCCTGATGTTGTACTTATGGATTTGGGTCTTCCTGATATTTCAGGAATTGAAGCTACGAAACAGATTCTTGAATACAATAATAATATCAGAGTAATTATTTTGACTTCGCATAATTCGGAAGAAGAAGTTACTTCTGCCCTGCAAGCTGGCGCAAGTGCCTATGTTATTAAGGATATTGCGACAGATTTTCTGATGAATGTTATTAAGATGATTAAAGCGGGTGCTATGTGGCTTGATCCGCATGTAGTACCGTTTATTCGGGATAAAAATTGCGGAATTGTTCCAGCAAGACAGCTTTCAAGGACTGTTTTTAAAGAACGCCACTCGAACCTTACACAGCGTGAATATGAGGTTTTGAAACTAATTGTAGATGGTCAGTCTAACAGTGATATTGCAAGAACACTTACAATAAGCGAGCATACAGCAAAAGCGCATGTTTGTAATATTATTCAGAAGCTTGTGGTTGATGATAGGACTCAGGCTGCGGTTAAAGCATTAAAAGAAGGGCTCGTATAACGAGCCCTTTGTTTTATTAATAATTAATTTTATAACCTTCTGCAACGACTCTGCCGGTACAACCTAATCCATTAAGTCTGATATTATTGTCAAGACACCTGATGGCAGAAGTGTTGCTGCTCCAGAGTCGGCCATCTCCGCCATTGCTAAATAGAGATTCGTCTTTACCTCCCCAAGGATATAATTTACCATTATGACCAAGATAGAAAATAAAAATGTCTCTTCCTAGTGTATTAGGTGCATTTTTACCGTTTACATCAATTGTTATTTTGGCAGCAGGCTTGAATAATGCTCCGCCTCTCGATTTGATGCTATCAATCTCAGCATCACTAGGCTCAAGATTTCTCATTGTTACGAAGAAAAGAGTTGCACCACTTTTGAGTGTTAAGATATGCTCATATGTTGCATCATCCTCATGAAGTAATTCTAAAGTACCATTAATGCGTGATTGTCGACTCCCATTGGTATTTAATCCATAAGGCCCATTGGAATTATAATATGCTACTTCACTTGCTACATTTCTTTCAAATCCTGTTATGTTAATATAATTACCTATAAGACCCGCAAAACGCTGGTTGTTTCTTACATTTGTATCTTCCCAGGCTTCTGTGTCAAAAAGTAAATCTTCTGAATCAACACCTTCTTTTGCTATCATTGTTGTAAAACCGTTTTCCAGTGTTGAAACTGCTGCTGCTAAACGCGCAGCATTTGAAGAATTCTGTATACTTGCTATAAATGTCGGTGCGGTTAGAGATGATATAACGCCTATAATACCAAGAGCAATCAAAACTTCCGCCAGAGTAAATCCATATTTTTTCATAATGCTCTCCTGTAATAACTACAATTGTATAATACCATATTGTTCAAGGTTTGTGAAGTTACATTTTGTTTTTTTATTTGATTTGAGGTATATATATATTATGAAGAAGAGGTTGTTGGGGAGTATTTTATTATTATCAACTACGATGGCTTTAGCTGCGCCGTCGGAGGTGGTTACACTTGGTAATGATATTGAAAAGCCTGCTTATACGACTGGCGATATTAATAAAAATATCAAAGGGTCGCTGTTAGTAAACGATACCGAAACTCTTTCAAATATTATTGATAACCAAAAAGACCATGATATTAAAGATTTGGAAAAACTCTGGCAGGGTACGGTTGAGAATAATCAGGTTATTGAATTCGCGCTCAAAAAACTTTCTACACCTGAATCCCAGCGCAGAATCCACTCTTCTTTGATGGCAAAAACACTTTCTGCTATCGTTTCAGGAGCGTCTTTTGTTCCGAGTTTAATGGGTGCTAATCCTGCAATTCAGACTTCGGCATTTTCTGTGGGAAGAGTTGCGCAAGGACTTTTGAATAAGAAAAATGTTCCTCAGGAAACTCCGCTTACGGATACTGAGTTGATTGAGCTTGCGAGTATGGTTGAAGAACTTCAGGATTCTTTAATTAGTTCTTATTACAACTACAAGAATACTCTTTCTCAACTAAAAACAACACGTTCTAAAATGCTTTTGTACAGTAAAAATTACTCTAAAGCTTCAGGTAGTTCGGATGTGTTAGAAGTTGCTATTTCATCGTCACTATATGATTCTATGAGATTACAGGAATACAAATTGGAACAATCTGCTAAAAAATATCATATTCAACTACAGCGTCTTGCAGGCAAAAAAGCTGTCGATTCACTGGAAATGTACCAGTATGATTTTGACAATATGTTGTATAAGGAGGGTAAATAGGATGAAGAAAGTAATTTCTGCAATTTTATTAGCTTTGTTTATGCAAACATCTGTTTTTGCAGAGTTGTCTCTTGATGATTTAGCTTCTCCTCAAGAATGTTTTTATCGATTAGGAACAACAGACAGTCCTGAAATAAAAGCTGATTTTGAAATTGAACCTGTTGTTAAACCTGTTGTACAAAAAGAAGTTACTGTAAAAGATACACAAAACATTACTTATGCGGATTTGAGTATCAAAAAAATGGCATTAGAGATTTCCCAAAGCTTGGAAATTGAATACGATGAAATGCAGGCGGATTTGTCGCTTTTATGGCAGGGGGCTGCAACAAGAAGTGATACAATTAAGTTTGCCATTTATAAACTTTCTAATCCTGATAAAGACAAACCTGATTCAAGTGCTGTAAAAAAAGTTTTAACTACTATTGCAGGCATGTCGACTTTTGTCGGGGCAGGTATGGGAAACCCTGTGCTTGCGAGTGCTGCGCTTATTGGCGGGAACACTCTCGGGATTATGTCATCCGATACCAAGGCTCTGAATTATAAATATTCTCAGGTTACTGATGCGGATATGATTATCCTTGTTAGAAAAGTTGAGGATTTACAGCAGAAAGTTGTTGATTTGTATTATGATTATTTGACTGCAAGACAGTTGTATAATATGACTACAGCTTCTGTGGAAAAATGTTATAAGAATTATCAGGCTTCGCAGAAACTTTCTAAAGAAGTTATTTTGATTACGGATACTTTTTATCGTGAATCACTGGATGAGCAGCAAAAAGCCCGCGGAAGGTTCTTTGAAGCACGTTCCAGACTGGAACAGCTTGTTGGTAATGATGTGTTCAGACAGTTTGAAGAAATTATTGATAAACGGGGGTAAATAGATTGTAAATATTTATCCCTTTTGCTCTTATTATGATATAATTTTCCTATGGAGAGAAGGACTCAAATCGTAGACAGGTCAAATAAAAACAAAATGTTCTCTGAAAGAATTTTATGGCTTCAGGTAATATTTTTGTCTGCAATAATTTTGTTTATTTTGTATCTTCTCTTTGTACAGGTTTTTGACGGAAAACATTATCGTGATAAGGCAAAGCGACAGCGTAAGGCTTATTCTTTTGTTATGCGCGGTAATATTTATGACAGAAACGGGATTAAACTGGTAACCGATACTGTTTATTATGATATTTTTGCAAGACGCGATGACTTTGTACATACTCCCGAAGAGCTTGCGGAACTTCTTTCTCCGATTTTGAATATTCCTTATGTGAATTTGGTTGAGAAATTAAAAAGCAAAGACCCTTTGATTTCTTTGAAGAAGAATGTTGACAGACAAACCCGTGATAAGATTGCAAAACTGAATTTGCGCGAAATCCCGATGGATAAAAAGAGCATTAGAACATACCCTCAAGGCTCGCTTGCGGCTCACGTTTTAGGCTATTATAACTTTGATGCGGATGAAGCTTCCGGGGTTGAATATACTGCTAAAGATAAATTAGAAAGTGTTACTAAAGGAAGTGATTTGGAAATCACTCCTCGCGGAAAGGTTATTTATAATATAACAACAGACCCTGTATCTGCAACTATTGCTCCAAAAGGTAAAGATGTTACTTTGACAATTGATGCGGCTGTTCAGCACGTTTGCGAAAAAGCATTAATGAAGGCTATTCATAAATTCAATGCATATAGAGGTGCTGTAATTGTTATGAATCCTCGTAACGGGGAAATTCTTGCTTATGCGGTTTATCCGAATTTTGACCCGAATAATTATAAAGCAACTTCAACATTCCAGAAAAAGAACTGGACTCTTACCGATGTTTTCCCTCCGGGGTCGACATTTAAAACTATTACGGTGGCTTCTGCTATGGAATTGGGTAAGATTAATCGATATTCAAAAGTTAGTGATACAGGTAAGATAAAAATTGCAGGTTGGGAAATCAAAAACTACGATTATGCAAGACGTCCGAATCCGGGTATGATTGATTTGGTTTATTTGTTTGAACACTCAAGTAACGTAGCTTCTGTAGTTGTTGCACAAATGATGAACCGTGATGAGTTTTATGGAATGCTCAAAAAATTCGGATACGGTGAAAAAACAGGGATTGACCTTCCAGGGGAATCTGTTGGTATTTTAAAACCTGCAAGAAAATGGGATGTATCTGACCATGCAACAATGGGTTACGGATACGGAACTTCTGTTACTGCAATACAGATGGTTTCAGCGGTTTCTGCTATAGCAAATGAAGGGGTTCGGGTTACTCCGCACGTTATAAAGTATTCACCTGAAGAAGAAGCTATCAAAGTTAAACGCACTCAGGTTATGTCAGCTGAGCATGCAAAAGTTTTGACTGAGATTTTGACAGAAAGTATTAATCGAAGCAAATCTCCGATTAAAATGGATAACTATAATATTGCCGCAAAAACAGGGACTTCAATCAAACCAAAAGAAGACGGAAGCGGTTATACAAACAAAATGTACACATCAATTGTCGGGTATTTACCATCAAGCGACCCGCAGGTATTAATATATGTAATAGTTGACTCGGCTCAAGGTGGTGAAATTTGGGGTAACACGGTTGCCGCTCCTATATTTAAGGAAATTTCAACACAGGTTACTCACATCCTAAATTTACAACCGGACAAGTTTACAAATAAAAAAGGATAAATTATGAGATTAGGAAATTTAGTTAAAAGTATTGATTTTATTGAATTAGTTAATATAGAAGATTATGATGAAGAAATAGAAGGTATTAAATATAATTCTAAAAGAGTTCAACCGGGTGACTTGTTTGTCTGTTTGACAGGTGAACACGTTGACGGACACGAATACGCTGACGAAGCTATTGCAAACGGTGCGATTGCTTGTGTTGTTGAAAGACGTTTGAGCAGTGATGCTCCTCAGATAGTAGTTCATTCAACAGAAGAAACTATTGCGCAGATATCAAGTGAATTTTTTGCAAATCCTTCAAGAAAACTTAATATGATTGGAGTTACAGGTACTAACGGAAAAACAACCGTTACTCATTTAATCCAAAAATTATATGAAGCTTTTGACCAAAAATGCGCCCTAATCGGTACTTTGGGACATAAATTTTCAAGTGCGGATGATTACAGGGATGCAAAACATACAACTCCTCAAGCTCCTGAATTACAAGAACTTTTATGGAACATAAACGAAAAATGTATTGATAATGTTGTAATGGAAGTTTCTTCTCACTCGCTTGTTCAGCATAGAGTTGATTATGTTGATTTCAACGGTGCTGTATTGACTAACCTTACTCAGGACCATTTGGATTTTCATATTACAATGAATAATTATTTCAAAGCAAAAGCTATTTTGTTCTCTGAGCTTGTAACAGGGGATTTTGCGGTAATTAATAACGATGATGAGTATGCTGAAAGATTTAAAGAAGTTATTTCTTCTGGTGTAAATACTTATACATACGGTGTTACAGGCAAAGCTGATGTTATGGCAAAAGATATAACTTTTGGACACGACGGTGCTACTTTTACATGTGTTGTAAAAGGTAAAGAATACAAAACAGCGTTGGCAATGAACGGTATGTTTTCTGTTTATAATGTTCTTGCAGCTGTTACAACTGCTTTAGCGTTAGGTTTTGATATTGAAAAATCTATCCGCGTATTGGAACAGATTCCCGGGGTTGCGGGAAGATTCGAAGTGGTTGTTACAAAACCAACTGTAATTGTTGATTATGCACATACTCCTGACGGGTTAGAAAATGTACTTAAAGCAGCAAGAGATATAACTCCTTCAAACGCTAAACTGATTTGTATTTTTGGCTGCGGCGGTGACAGAGATGCAACAAAACGTCCTAAAATGGGTAGAATTGCAGAAGACTATGCGGATAAAGTTATTGTAACAAGTGATAATCCAAGAAGCGAAAATCCTCAACAGATTATTACCGATATACTTGCAGGATTTAGAAGCGTTAATGAGGTTATTGTTGAACCGGATAGAGAACTTGCTATAAAAGAAGCTTATAAATTAGCTAATGCAACAGATGTTGTTCTTGTAGCGGGTAAAGGGCATGAAGATTATCAAATCTTAGCGGATGAAACAATTCACTTTGATGATAGAGAAAAAGTAAGAGAAATCTTTGTTGGAGCGTAATATGCGAACTCCCTTATTAATAGAACAACACCTTCATGGTGCTTTTGGAGTTGATTTCAATAAAGCCGGAGCAGAGGATATCTTATTTGCAGCTAAAAAACTTCGTGAGCATGGCATTGGCGGTTTTTTCCCGACTCTTGTAACGGATTCGGTTGAGAATATTAAACGTCAAACTGCTGTGATTAAAGAAGCTTCAAGAAAGTCCAAAGCTATTTTGGGTATTCATCTTGAAGGTATTTTTATTAATCCTGAGAAAAAAGGGATTCATAATCCTGAACATTTTTTACCGCTCACGGTTGAGAATTATCAGCTTATTGAAGATGATTTTATTAAGATTGTGACACTTGCTCCTGAGCTGGATGAAGGTTTAATTGATTATCTTCATCAAAAAGGGGTAAAAGTTCAGGCTGGACATTGTGTTGGTGGTGATTTGAGCAAAGTCGACGGAGTAACACACTTATTTAATGCTATGTCGGGGATTTCTCATCGCGGAAAATCAACTGCACTCTCTGCACTTACGGGTGATGTTTATACTGAAATTATTGCTGACGGAGTTCATGTGAGTGATGATGCTTTGAAACTTGTGTTCAAAGCTACAGATAAGATTATCTTGATAAGTGATGCACTCCCGATTACATATAGTGATATGAAAGAAACTGTTTTTGCAGATTCAAAAATCTATTACGACGGAGTGAAGGCAACTTCTACTGACGGAACAATTGCAGGTAGTACAACACTTTTGGACGGGATTGTTAAACGTCTGATTAAATTAGGCTTGTTTAAACCTGAATATATTGAAAATGTTTACCGCTACCATGGTATTGAACCTATGGGAGAGATAGAATGGGGGGAATAAACAGGGTAATTATTTGCGGACTTGGTGCTGTGGGTTTGACTTATGCAAACAAACTCAAGAATGTTTGCGAGTTAAAAATTCTTGTTGACGAAACCCGTTTGGAAAAATTTAGACAAAATCCGCCTGTGTTGAACGGCGCAAAGATAGATTTAGACTATATTACGCCTGAAAAGAATTGGGATGCGGATTTGATTATTATTGCAACAAAAGCATCAGGCTTGGATTCTGCTATTTCCTATATCAAAAATTTTGTTGGTGAAAATACTCTGATTATTTCTCTTCTCAACGGGATTTCAAGCGAAGACGAGATTGCAAAAGTTTATGGGAAAGAAAAAGTTGTTCCTGCATATTTTATCGGACATAGCGCTGTCAGAGACGGTAATTCTGTGACTCAGGACGGAGTCGGAAGAATTGTTTTTGGCAAAAATGAAAGACTTGAACAGTTTTTTAAAGAAAATAACATTGATTATGAAATTCCTGAGGATATTATTTATTCTCTGTGGTTGAAATTTACAATGAATATTTTCTCAAACCAAACTTCTGCTGTTTTGAACCTTACTTTTGGCGAAATGAAGCGAAATGAAAAATTTAAAGAATTTGCAAAAAAACTTATTGCAGAAGTTCGTCAAATCGGGGAAGCAAGCGGAGTAAAAGGCTTAGAAAATCTTGAAAAAGATGCATTTATTGCGCTTTCCGGTATGGTTGATGACGGCAAAACATCTATGCTTCAAGATATTCTTGCAGGCAGAAAAACCGAAGCTGATATTTTTGCAGGTGAAATTATCAGAAGAGGAAAAGAATTTGGGATTGAAACACCTTATAACAAAACTCTTTATGATTTAATCAAAATTCTGGAGGACAAGGGGGTAAAATAATGAATACAGCGTTTATTCCCGTTCGAGGTGGGAGCAAATCTATTCCTCTAAAAAATATTAAATTATTAAACGGTAAACCACTTGTATATTGGACGGCTTTAGCAGCGCAGAATGCAAAGTGTGTGGACAAACTTGTTATAGCAACAGATAGTGAAGAAATCAAAAATACGGTTCTGTCTTTCGGGTTTTCTAAACTGGAGGTTTATGACCGTAACCCTGAAAATGCTTCTGATACTGCTTCAACAGAAAGCGTTATGCTTGAATACATTGAAAAGGTAAATGCTGAAGGAAACTTTATTCTTATTCAGGCAACTTCACCGTTATTAAAATCCGAACATATTGACGGTATGTTTGAAACTCTTCAAAATTCTGATGCGGATTCAATTTTCTCGGGTGTCAGAGAAAAACAATTTCATTGGGTAGAGGGTATAAATGGAGTTGAACCGATTAATTATGATTATCGAAACCGTCCGCGCAGACAGGATTTTCAAGGAATAATTGCCGAAAACGGTGCATGTTATATAAATTCAATTGAAAATATTCTTCGTGACAAGTGTCGCTTATCAGGTAAAATCATTGCTTACGAGCTTCCTGCTGAAACAGCTTACGAAATTGATGAAGAATCTGATTGGATTATTATTGAGAATTTAATGAAAAAGATGTAACGCTTTTGTTACAATGTATCAATTATTAGAACTCCAAAATCTTTATATACTATAAGGATATTAAATCGGAGGAAATTCTAATGGCTATTAATGCAGCTCAGCAAGTTTATTCAACTGACAAGAAACTATGGGTCGGTATGAATATAAAAGAGGCTTATAAGGATGATGAATTAATTAAGCTTTTTAATTTTGCTGATAAAAATGCCGATGGTACTTTGGATGAAGCAGAAATTACACGTTACAATTCTCCCATCATAAAAAGCAATCACAGTGATAAAACAGAATATTATGCCGGATTGAAACTCGAAGAAGTTAAACCTGAAGGTCAGGAAGTTTTCAGATACATTGATAATGCACCACGAGACGGAGTGTTATCTGATAAAGAAATGAAAGCGGTAGCTGATGAAATTAAGGAAGTCAAAAAAGATTCGAAAATAGCCATTACTGCAACAGCTGCAGGTATGGGTGCTGCTAGTTTAGGGGTAGCTGCCTGTGTTGTAGGAGCTCCTGTTATACCGTTTGTAGTCGGTGGAGCTTTGCTGTTTGGCGGTTTAGGCTCTTTGAGTTCGATGCTGTTTGAATCCAGCATGACAAAAGCTGATATTGTAAAAGAATAAAAAAAGAGGCTTGAAAAGCCTCTTTTTTTTACATTGAAACTCTGTCTTTAATCTCTTCCATCTTGTGATCAGCGAGCCTTGAGTCACCCTTAACTCTTGAATATGACAGATAACCGTTCATTCTGTCAATCTTAGTCAGGTTTTTGCTTCCGCATTTTGGACAAACATCCATATTCAATTCTTGATGTCCGCAATCATCACAGTATGAAAGTGAAAGGTTAACACCTTCGTAGAATCCCATTGCCATAGCTCTTTCAATCAATGTTTCAACAGCTTCTGTATTATAATCAATAGGATATTTTACATATTGAATCTTACCGCCGTTCATCAAATCCCAGAAACGTTTTTCACAATCCTGTTTTTCAATAGGGCTGATATTTTCGCTTACGTGGCAGTGGAATGAATTTGATACATAAGGTTTATCAGAAACATTTGACACTACACCGTATTTTTTACGGAATTGTTTAACCTGTAAACCGCAAAGGTTTTCAGCAGGTGTTCCGTAAAGCGCATATAACCAACCGTCAGCTTGTTTAAATTCGTTAACTTTCTTGTTGATGTATTCCATAACTTCAATCGCAAAGTTACCGTCTTCAACCAATGATTTGCCGTTATGTAATTGCTGTAGTTCGTTCAAAGCAGTGATACCGAACGATGCTGTTGCTGTTTTAAGAAGCGGTTTAATCTTATCATGTATACCCAAATGTCCGCCCAAGAATCCGCCTTCACAATATGCAAGCGGGTTAACAGAAGCTTTCATTTCTCCAAGGTATTCATAAGTTCTGATGTGTAATTGTCTAATCAATTCCATATAGTAATCAAGAACTTCATAGAAATCTTTGCTTTCTTTTTTAGCTTTAGCATAAATCATAGGCAGGTGTAAGCTGATTGCACCGATGTTGAAACGACCAACAAAGATTGGTGCATCGTTTTCATCAGCAGGCTTCATACCGCCTCTTTCATACCAAGGTGATAAGAATGCTCTGCATCCCATAGGTGAAACTACTCTGCCGTATTTTTTGTACATTTCTGCTACATAACCTTCACCTGATAAAGATAACCAGTCAGGGTACATAGTCTTTTTAGAACATTCAACACCTGCTTCAAATAAATCGTGGCTGATTTTACCTTCACCGTGAATGTTTTCATCGTATAAGAAAACAATCTTAGGGAACAATACAGGTTTTTTACATTCTTTTTTGCCCTGTCCGCCCATACGAATCTTAAGCATTGATAAAGTAGCCATTTTTTCGTATTCACTTGTTCCTAAACCTGCTGAAACAGTGATGAACGGATAATCGCCTCTTGAAGATGCTACTGTGTTGAATTTGTATTCCCAACCCTGGAACCCTTGTTCAAAATCTTTTTGAACATCAGCCATAGCTGCTTCTCTCGCTTTTTCAAAGGACAAGCCTAAGCATAAATATTTATTATTTTGTCTTTCAAATGTTTTTTCAGCGTAAGGTGCAAGAATCTTATCAACTTCAGGAACGGTAAAACCGCCGTACTGTTGGCTTGCTGCTGCCATTACGATATCGCCGATTACGTCAAATGCTACATCAAGGGATTTTGGTTCGTTGTACCACAAGTTACCCATCTCAAATCCGCCTTTAAGTACTGATGCAACATCAAATAAACAACAGTTCATTGTATCACGTCTTGCAGACATATCGTGGATGTAGATATAACCATCTCTGATAGCTTGCAATTCGTCAACTGTTAAGAAGAATTTTTTGTATAATTCTTTATTAAGTTCATTGAAAATCAAAGAACGCTTAGTAGAAACCAATGTTGAATCGGCATTAGAATTTTCTTTGTCACCGATGTACATAATTCTTTGAGATTCCTGATAAACTTTGTCTAACATATGTACGAAATCCTGTTTATAATTTCTGTAGTTTCTGTAGCTGTCAGCAACTTTCGGATACAAATGCTCCAAAGCGCTTTCTACAAGGTTGTGCATATCAGCGATAGACACATCTTGTTTGTTCATTCTAACAATATTATTATCTACGAAATCACAAATTTCTTTCAATTCGTCTTCGGTAAAATTAACCAGTGCTCTTGCAGCTGATTTTTTTACGGCATTAATTATTTTTGAGTTATCAAAATGTTCTTTTGTTCCGTCTTTTTTGATAACATTAATTGCACTTGCTTTAAGCGGGGTAATAAATGCTGATTTAGGCATTTCTGTTTTTGATAATTCGCTTGGTATTGAAACACCTTTCTTAGCCTCGTTCACAGGTTTTGAAAGAAAGTCTACAATATTCCCTTCCTTATTTAAACTATTCTGCATCGACGTTTAACCTCCTAATTTATACGACAAGGCTAGCTATTTATTTTCAAATATCTTTTACGATTTGTAACTATCCTTTAATAAGAGAATAACATTCTCTTCCCCAAAATTTATCCACTGATTAAATGATAAATCAAATTAGAATTTTAATCAAGAAATTCACAAATTGAAACAATCGCTGAAATTCCGTGAAATCAATAGTTTTGTAAAAAGTACAATTGTTAAAATTGTAAAGTTTTTCGCATGCGATTTAGTATTAAATTTTATAAAAATATTGCTATTACACTTTTATGGAATACAATAAAAGTGTAAACTTTACACTAGAAGGAATTAAATATGAAAAATATTAGAAACATAGCAATTATCGCTCACGTTGACCACGGCAAAACCACATTGGTTGACTGTATGCTTAAACAGAGCGGTGCGTTTAGAGAAAACCAACAGGTTCAGGAACGTGTTCTTGACTCAAACGACTTGGAAAGAGAAAGAGGAATTACAATTCTTTCTAAAAATATCTCAATCGATTATAAAGGTACAAAAATTAACGTAGTAGACACCCCGGGCCACGCGGATTTCGGCGGTGAAGTTGAACGTGTATTGGGTATGGTTGACGGTGCTTTGCTTATTGTTGACGCAGCAGAAGGCCCAATGCCTCAGACAAGATTTGTACTTTCAAAAGCATTAGAATTAGGCATCAAAATTATTGTTGTTATTAACAAAATTGATAAACCGGCAGGCGACCCTGATGGTACTTTGGATAAAGTATTCGACCTGTTTACTGAACTTACTGACAGAGAAGATTTAATCGACTTCCCTTATATATATGCAAGTTCTTTAAACGGTTTTGCTATCAAACATCTTGATGATGAGAAAAAAGACATGATTCCGCTTCTTGAATGTATTTTAGAAAACATTGCAGAGCCGGAAGGTGATTCTACAAAACCTTTCCAATTCAGAGCAACAACTCTTGACTACAACGAATATGTAGGAAGAATTGTTATCGGACGTGTTGTTAACGGTGTAATCCGTTCTCAGGATCAGGTTGCTTGGATTCAGGCTGACGGTACCGTTCAGAAAGGTAAAATTACTAAATTATTCGGTTTCAAAGACCTTGGACGTGTTGAAATTGAAGAAGCTGAAGCAGGTGATATTGTTGGTATCGCAGGTTTTTCTGATATCCAAATCGGTGAAACACTTTGTGACCCTAATAACATTGAAGCACTGCCTTTGATTAAAGTTGACGAACCTACTTTGCAGATGAACTTCTCAGTAAACGACAGCCCGTTTGCAGGTCAGGAAGGTAAATTTGTTACTTCAAGACAATTAAGAAAACGTCTTTATGATGAATTAGAAAAAAATGTAAGTTTACGTGTCGAAGATACTGATTCAACAGATTGTTTCAGAGTAAGCGGACGCGGCGAACTTCACTTAGGTATCTTGATTGAAACAATGAGACGTGAAGGCTACGAATTTCAGGTTTCTAAACCGGAAGTTATTTTCAAAGGCGAAGGCGAAAATCTCCAAGAACCGTTTGAAAACCTTC
>JAMPIM010000018.1 GCA_023662705.1 Candidatus Gastranaerophilales bacterium
ATTATTTTGTAGAAGAAAAAAAAGAAGTTCATTGGATTCCGTTTATTGAAGAAAAATTTCAGTTATTACACAAAATCAAAGGAATTTGTACAATAACAACTCTTTGCGCCTTAGGACTTTTGATGTATAAACTCGACCCTGCTTTAAGACAAAGCGTGTTCACATCAGGTTTGGCGGGTATAGTTATATACCTTGGAATTGACGGACTTGCAGAATGGCTTGAAAAAAGACAGGAAGAACGTGCAAGGCAATGTGCAGATGCAGTAAAGTGTTCAGGATTAGTTGGATTCTTATATTTGGAACTTATTGACGCATCGTTCTCTCTTGATGGTGTTTTGGGAGCTTTTGCACTGAGTAAAGATATTATAATTATTACTATCGGTTTATTTATCGGTGCAATGTTTGTTCGTTCATTAACAATAATGCTTGTTGAAAAGAAAACTTTGAGTGAGTTTTT
Organism: Candidatus Gastranaerophilales bacterium; assembly: GCA_023662705.1. Lineage (GTDB taxonomy): Bacteria > Cyanobacteriota > Vampirovibrionia > Gastranaerophilales > Gastranaerophilaceae > CAG-196. Next base: position 458 of record JAMPIM010000018.1, read on the forward strand.
ATACCTTGAACACGGCGCTCACTGGGCAATCGGAGTGCTTGCAGTTTTAATGTTTATATCAACTTTCCACGAAGTACCGGAAGTTGTAACAGGACTTTTAGGATTTATAATAATTGCAGCAGCATTTATTTGCTCAATTGTGCACAATAAAAGGAATAGTAATGACGCTTAAAGACAAAAATCTTTATTATGTCGGAGGAGTTGTTCGTGATGAAATAATCGGAACAGCAAGTTTTGACACAGATTTTTGTTACGAAGGAAACGCAATTGAATTTGCTCAAGGTTTGAATATCATTAAAACAAATCCTGATTTTGGAACAGTTAGAGTCATTTATAAAAACAATGAAATTGATATTGCTTCTACCAGAGAAGAAACCTATCCTCAAGCGGGGCATCTACCTGTTGTAAAGAATATTGGCTGCTCTTTAAAAAACGATTTAAAACGCCGAGACTTTACAATTAATGCAATGGCTAAGAATACGCTTACAGAAGAAATTACAGATTTTTTCGGCGGAATGAATGATATTAAAGAAAAAAAACTTAGGGTTTTACATAAAAACAGTTTTATTGATGATCCGACAAGAATTGTGCGGGGTTTAAAGTTTGCTGTTCGTTTCGGATTTGAGCTTGAAGAAAGTACAAAAAAACTTCAGCAGGAATATCTTGAAAATATAAATTATGATATGAGTTATCATAGATTAAAAAAAGAGCTCAAAGAAACTTTTAATCTTAATAAAGAAGAAGTTCTTGATAGATTTATTGAACAAGGTATTTATAGGTTGTTAGGCAATATACAGCGTCCTTGCTTCAAGAACAATAATATTGCAGCACTTATTAACAAATATTCTCCTGTGTACCCCTGGATTGTTTATCTTGGACTATTTGATTTGTCGAATTTAGAGCTAACGGGAGAAGAAAAAGAAATCATCAACTCTGTTCCGAAAACAATTCCACAGACAGAGTTTGAAGCATATAAAATGTTTTGCGGATTACCATTGGAATCGATTCTTTTATATGCATTGAGCATTGATTATGATTGCGCAATTAATTATCTTGATAACCTGCAACAGATAAAAATAACCATTACAGGAGAAGACCTTAAAGGATTAGGAATTCCGCAAGGCAAAATTTATAAAGAGATTTTTGATAAGATATTGGAAGAAAAGATTAAAAACCCTAAAATAAATGAACTTGAATTTGCAAGGAGCTTTTATGAACATATTTAAGCGTATATTTGCATATAAGTTTCATCTGCGCTGGTTTTGTAACCCTTTTATTGGTTTACAAATTCGTTCATTGGGAAATTATTCAGGTGTAAATAATTGTAAAAGAGAAACTCAGATTATAGTTTCACTTACTTCTTATGAAGACAGATTCAATGATTTGCCAATTGCTTTATACTCTTTATTGAATCAGGAACTCAAACCTGACAGAATTATTTTATGGCTTGATGAAAGCAAAAATGACTTAACAACATTACCTTATGATATAACGCAATTTATTAAAAACGGATTAGAAATAAGATTTGTTAAAGATATTAAGTCTTATACAAAAGCTATTTATGCCTTTAAAGAATTTCCTTCAAGTATAATCGTTACAGCTGATGATGATATTTATTATCCGTCTGATTGGCTGAAAAAATTATATCTGTCGTATGTTTCATCACCAAATGATATTCATGCACACAGAGTACACAGGGTAAATCTTAATTTGGGCTATGAACAATGGGAGCATCATGTAAATGAGGAATCAGCGCGTTATGATAACTTCTTAACAGGTGTTGGCGGAGTTCTTTATCCTCCAAAATGTTTTACCAAAGAAGTTTTACGCGAAGATATTTTCTTAAAAAATGCAACAACAGCCGATGATATTTGGTTTTGGGTAATGGCATTAGTACATGGAAGAAAAATTCGTGTTGTAAAAAATCATATAAAAACTCTTGTAAGCACAAATATTTTACGTCAAATGTTTCAAAAAACACTTTACTCAAATAACAGAAACGGCGGGAATGATGTACAGCTAACAAACTTAATGAAATTTTACGGGCAGAATGTTATTTCCAAGATTTCTCAAAAATAAATTTTTCACTAAAAAGATTCAGTTTAATCGATTGTTTGTTAACCCTCAAATAAATAATCCTTTTTCTCATATAATCCAAAATAAGAAAAATTCGTTTTAACAAAGATTTATTCTGTATTGTAAAATAATACAATCTTGTATGAAAAATATACCTTGAAATCCAGGAGTGCTTATCTTGATTAATATAACTGTCCTTATGCATTCTCCAATTTGTCAGTTTTTTGTGTAAATAATAAACTCTACTGTTTTGGAACTGATTCCATAAAAAATAATCAAGAGATGCCTTAAATGGAGATGAAAAATCACATTTTGCAATATTAGTTTTTTTCAGTATTACCACGGAAAAAGTAGGTATAATATTTGCTTCTCGAATAATTGTTGAAAAATCATCAATAAATCCTGATTCATTCATGACTGTATAATTATCTTGAATTTCCTGCAAATGTTTAGACATATAATTAATTCGTTCTCTATCTTGAAACAAATTTACATCAGTAAATAACAAATCCGGATTAAGCTCTTCAATAACCCGAACTTTTTCCTCAAGAGAATTCAAATGAAAACAATCATCACTTTCTAAAAAAGCAATCCAATCAGATTCAGCTTTTTCTATACCTAGTTTTAAAGAAGCTGCTAAACCTTTATTCTTACCGTTTTTATGTTGAAATAATTTAATCCTTTTATCAGATTTTTGATATTTTTTTATAATTTCAAGAGAATCATCTTTTGAACCATCATCAACAATGACAAGTTCCCAATCCGTATAAGTCTGATTAATTACACTCTCAATAGCTTCAGAAATATACTCCGCATAGTTATAACTTGTCATTACAACAGAAATCTTCATAATAATATTTTACCTTAAAATTATTTGGGGTAAAATAAATACATGAAACTTAGTATTATTACTCTAACTTATAACAAACTTGATTATACAAAAAAGTTTATTGAGAGCTTATATAAATATACAACCGATTTTGAGCTCATAGTTGTGGATAACGGCTCAACAGACGGTACCATAGAGTACCTCAAAAGTTTATCTAATATTAAAACAATTTTTAATAGCGAAAATCAAGGTTTCTCTAAAGGGAACAACCAAGGATTAGAAATCGCTCAAGGCGAATTTATCGGTTTTCTGAATAACGATATATTGCTTTCGCCCGACTGGTTTAAAGAAATTGAAAAGATTTTTCAAAGCCAAAATGCAGCCTTTGTTTCACCAAGACAAATTAATCCTTATTATGATAAAGCAAACGAAAAAAACTATTTAAAATATTTTGAAAAACAAAATTATACAAAACCGTATGCAAAAGATTTTGATGAATGTGTTTTTTCTTGTGTTATTACAAAGCGCTCGGTTATTGATAAAATAGGCAGTTTTGATGAAAATTATTCTCCTGCATTTTTTGAAGATAACGACTTAAAATTTAGAGCCATTAATTCCGGATACGATGTTTTTGTCGCTAATACCTGCTGCTTCTTCCACTTTGGTTCTGTAACCTCCGCAGGATTAAACTATAAGTTTTCTAAAAATAAAGAGTATTTTTACTCTAAGTATCCTTTTGCTGAATATTCTAATACAGCAGGTGAAAATTTAAGAATATTGCAGCATAAAATAAGAGTCTTAGAAAAAATTCCCGGTGCAAAAATATTTTATAAAGCCCATCTTATCTATGAGAAAATCAAAAGGCGGTTAAAGAAATGAAACTGCTTTTTGATTGCACGGAATTATCATATTTTAACGAAAACTCAGGACATAGAGCAGGAGTTTTTTATGTTGCGCTAAATCTTTATCGTGAGCTTAAAAAACAAGGTATCGATATTACATTTATATGTGATTTTAAACGATATTATTTTATGAAGAATATTAAAGAATTCCAAGATATACCACTACTGAAAGAAAATTCCTTTTACAACAAATTAATATCAAGGATTCTATACCTTACAGATAAATTTCCAATCAGGTTAAAATATGCCTTTATCATTTTCGCAAGATTCTACGATAAATATTTTTATAGAGTAAATAAAAAGAATCTCAAACAGCTTGAAGAATTTGATGCTTATTTTTCACCATTTACACCGCCGTCAAAAGAAGTTGAAATATCTGACCTGAAGCGATTCAGAATGATTCATGATATTATCCCTATTCTGGAAAACGGAATGCCAAAAACACCTAAAGACTGGCACTACAAAATTTACAGGACAGTAAATGATAAAGATTTTTATCTTACAAATTCCGAATGCACAAAAAAAGATGTTTTAAGATATTTTCCTTTCATTAAAGAAAGTCACATAAAAACAACATTACTCGGTGCAAATAACGAATTTTACCCGATTAAGACAGAAAACAAGGATAAATATATTTTCTCTTTATGCACCTTAGGCAAAAGAAAAAATCTGATTTTTGGTATCAAAAATTTCTTTGCATTTATTGAAAAACACAATATAAATGATTTAAAGCTTGTTCTTGGAGGAGGAGTTTGGAAAAAGTTTGAAAAAGAACTGGATGCAATTTTAAACAAATATGACCAATCAAAAATTATACTAACAGGCTATATCAAAGAAAAAGAATTAAGAAATTATTTTTCAAATGCTTTATGTTTCATTTACCCTTCCCTATATGAAGGATTCGGACTGCCGGTTTTAGAAGCAATGCAATGCGGATGTCCTGTTATTACTTCTAATGTAAGCTCTCTTCCCGAAGTTATTGGGAATGCGGGAATTCAAATTAATCCTGAATCAGATAAAGAAATGATTGAAGCATACGAAAAAATGTATTTTGATAACGATTTTAGAGAAACATGCTCTAAAAAAGGATTGGAACGCGCAAAAGATTTTAGTTGGGAAAATTGCGCATCAGAACTTCTCGAGTTTATTAAAACAAATTGTATTTAAAACAACAAAAAGATTTTTTTCAATATAAACAAGCATTTGTCGACACTCGCATGGTAAATTTTTCAGAACTTTATAACGAATTTTTCTGTATAAATTCATATCTTTATATAAATTTTGCTGAAAATTAAGCTGCCGATTAGCATTTTTAGAAATCAATTCAATCGGGTAATCTGAAACAGAATTAATAACTTTATCCCAATTTTTAACTTCACCTTCTATAAACAATCCACGTTTAGGAACTTCTGTTTTTAAAAACGGAAATTTATATTTTCTAATCATTCTATCCCATTTATTAACTATAGGATTATATGTATGAGAAAATTTGTTTATATAAAATGCTGAACGGAATCCAAAATTACTCAGCACCCTGCTTAATCCCATCTCATATTTTACAATTACTTCATTTTTTTCTGCTTGCGTTTCTATGTTCTTCATGAAATTAATAAAAACTTCCGAACTAAAAACGCTAGGCTTAAATAATAGAAAATAACTTTGAATATGAGGAAACCAAAAAGAAACATATTTATTATCTTTTTTTTCAATCCCGTAACTGTTACGTGTTAGTCCCCACCAATCACATTTTTTCTCGGCCATTTTGTCAAAAATTGACTGCAAAGTATAAAACGGACCATAGCAGGAATCATTTACAAATAGAAGCTCTTCAAACTCAATATTGTTTTCTAAAGCATAGAAAAAACCGCGCTTATATGAACCAAAATCATACTCTCCGTGTTTTTTTACGAGACAATAATCAGCTATACCATCAAGACAAGATACATCAGTTCCATCAGTATCTGATACGAAAATTATAGTAGAGCAAACTTCTTTCAAAGCTTTTAAATAATAAACAACATAGTCATCTACAATATTATCTCTATCCCAGTGAGCAAAAACACAAAGTCGTTTCATACAGATATTTTAACACAAATCATCTTTTCAAATGATAAATAAATTTTGAATTTTAATTAGAATTATATAAAAGAGGGTTTATATGATTGTAAGAATTTTATTTTTATTATTGTCACTTATAGTGCTTGTAAATTTGTGCATAATGACTGCCTGCTATATTAGCGGCGTAAATTTATATCAAAAATACGGAAAACAAATATTAATAATATTCGGCTGTTTTATCTTTGCAGTTGCAGCTGTTTATGTAGCCTTAGCACTTGTTGGATTAGGATAAGAAAGGAAAAAGATGGACAGAAAATTTTTAGGAATACCTATTCTGGTATTAGGATTACTTGTATGTTTTATTGTTATGTGTAATCCGTTTGTAATGGTCGGCCCGGGTGAAAGAGGGATTAAGATTAAACTTGGTCAGGTTCAGCCGGAATCATACGGAGAAGGTTTGCATCTTGTATTTCCTTTTATCCAAAAATTCAAAACAATGGATGTTAAGACTCAAAAAAATACCCTTACCACAGCTGTTTACACAAAAGATATTCAACAAGCAAGAATCACTTATGTAATTAACTATAATGTTCAACCTGACAGAGTTAACAAACTATTCCAAGAAGTGGGGATGGATTATGCAAACAAAATTCTTACACCTGTTGTAGAGGGTACGATTAAAGATATTATCGGCAAATGGAACGCTCAAGATCTGATTGCAAACAGAGAAAAAGCAACAGGAGATATTTTGTTTAAACTACAAGGTTCATTATCTGACAATTATATCAATGTAACCGACTTTCAAATGACAGAAATTAACTATTCAGATGTATTTGAAAAAGCAATCGAAAGTAAGGTTACGGCAGAACAAGAGGCATTAAAAGCTAAAAACAAAACAGTTCAGGTACAGGAAGAAGCAAAACAAAAAGTTATTGCAGCTGAAGCAGAAGCACGTTCTATGTCAATCAGAGCACAAGCTTTAAGCCAGAACAAATCACTTGTACAATATGAAGCTGTTCAGAAATGGGATGGGAAAATGCCTCAATATATGATGGGAAATTCAATTCCGTTTATAAATGTAAACCCTGCCAAATAGGAAAACTTGCATTTTAAAACGGTTTGAGTTACTATGTAGCTGTTACACAATTGCTATAAAGGTGGTGAAAATATAATGGCAGAAGTTAAAGTAGGCGAAAACGAATCTATCGAAAGCGCATTACGCAGATTTAAGAAAAAAATCCAAAAAGCTGGAATCTTATCTGAAGTAAAAAAACGCGAAAGATATGAAAAGCCTAGCGTAAAGAGAAAACGCAAATCAGAAGCAGCTCGCAAACGCAAGGTATAATAAGTTAAAACACAAAGGCGGTGATAAAATCACCGCCTTCTTATTATTTATAATTTGCTATATTCAGCTAAAATATCATCCACTAAATTTTTGAATGAAACCATACAGACGTAAGAATCAACCCCTTCTTTGTCATACTGGTAACAAATACCATGGTAATCAGCTGCTTGAATTCTCTTTGCAGCAGCTTTTGAGAATGCAGCACCGTCTTTATTGTCTTTAACCTGCCCCATTTGAACGATATTCTTTTTATATTTTGTTGCAACTATATCACAGGCTTTATCTAATTTAGCAGAGTCTAATCCTCCTCGAAGTGATTGTTTTATCATATCAATTAAATTATCGAGTCTGCCGTCACCATTGTGCATCTTATTAGTTGAATTACAATCTTTAGTTCCTCTAGCCAAATTGATGACAGCATTGCTATTATATAATGTAGCAAAGTCCGTAGCATTTACTTGAGAATCATCTGCAACAGCACCATTCGTACCATGAACTTCCAAGTGACCGCCACTAGGATCATTAATCCATCTACTAACTTCAGCAACGTTTACAGTAATTGTTGTTGAACCAATTGGTTCACCTTTATAATAAGTTGTTACAGTAATCTTGTCATAACCACATTCAGCAGGCGCTGTATAATTAAATTTACCATTTGATGCATTTGTCATTGTAAGTTTTCCACACTTAGAGCTTGCTGCACCATATGAAATTTCACTAGGATCCATGTCTTCAGATAGACTTGCTTGAACTTGGAATGAGCCAGACATTCCAGCAATCATAGTTCGTGGACTAGCACCAATCCAATTATTGATTTTACTATCTAAATCCTGACCTGCTGTAATTTTCGCAATCAATCCTTTTAATGTATTCATTTTGCTAGCTAATTGAATAGTGTCTTCAATACCTTCAATAGTAGCCTTATGGTCAGAGCCAAATACTTTTACTACAGCAGCATCGTATTCACCACCCATTGCTTTTGCAGCATCGCAGTATTTAATAGCCTTTTCACGAGCTTTTTCAATATCAGAGCTATTTCTTTCGTAATCTGAATATAAACTATCCAATGCGCCGGTTCCTGTAGCCGCACCCTTAATTAAACTTGTCACTTCTTCAACTACAGCTGCTTGAACTTTTGTCCAGTCTACTGCACCATTTGACATCAAGTTTTCATCACCTGAATTAATACGATCAATAATACCTTGAAGAATTGTTGCATAATCTTTTGATGTTTTGCAGTTGTTTAGGAATATATCTGCATCATCACCTAAAGCATCTTTCACAGCAGTTTTAAATGTGTCATCAAGATTATCACGATATTTTTTGTATACATTCATTGTAGTTTCAAGGTTTTTATATTCCTTAGAGGAAGTGAATGCACTTTTGATTTGATCCAGTTTACCAACAATAGTATCAAATAATGATTTACCACCTTCAGCAGTAATACCTGATGATTCAAGATAATTTGCGAGGAATGAATTTAATACTCCGTTAAATTCGTTTTCATAACCTGCGAATTTTGATTTTTCGCCTGATAATTTATCTGAAACTTTTTTCAATACAACAGCATTTTGTACTTCGTTAAGAGTTTCTGGATTATATCCGTATTTGCTAACATCAATAGTACCACCATCACCAAGACCAGCAGTTTTAAGGTAGCTGTTAATCAAATTTTTAATTTGTTTATTAATATCAGCTGGGGTGAAATTAGGTTGGCCATTTTCATCTGTTGAATAAGTAAACTTAGAAACAACGTCTTCAATATATTTATTGATAACATTATTTAAAGTTTCATCTTTTGTAATTTCATAATCTATTCCTGCTGAAGAAAGTATGCTTTTGATACTTGTATCATCATTTTTGTACTGTTCGGCTAGAACTTCTGCTGTTGCTTTATTATATGCAACAATAAATGCAGATGTATCAGCAATTACATCATCAATACTTTGTTCACCGCTTTCAACTTTTTCTAACAATAGTTCAGCAATTCTAGCTTCCCAAGTACCCATGTATTTAGTATTCACAGTACCGTTTGGAGCGTTCTTGCTAATAAGTTCTTCTAACTTTTGATAATTAGCAACAGTCGAATCAAGCTTGCCTTCTTCGGTTTCATCAAGTTTGTAATCACTAACATTATTATCCAACTTTGCCCAAAATTCATTGAACACTTTTGCAGAAACATCATCGATGCCCATACCAATATAGTTCTCAAAATCAGAGCCGCTTAGGTATTCACGCATTTCACCTTTAGTAATTTCATAGTCTTTATTCTTGTCAACTTTAGTTTTCCAATCATCCTGTTTTGCTAAGAATAAAAAAATCTGTGATGATGTGATGTCTGCCATTGATTTACTCCTGTTTTTCAGTTTCCCTTTTTCTTTGATATATTTATCGGCATTTTTTGCTAAAACTTTAGGGTTTAAGACTATATTGTTACAAAAATTTACATAATTATTTCTCAGTATTTTATAAATCCACTAAAAGATTGATGAAAAAGTTTTTAAAAAATATTATTCTTATTGTGTGAATACTAAGAATCAATTAAAAAAACGTATAGAACAAACCGAATTACAGATTAAGAAATTAAATTTACATACATCTACCTCAGAGGTTTGTGAAGATTTGTATAATTCTCTTATACTTCAAAAAGCTGTTTTAAAAAAACAGTTGGAAGAATTGGAGAAAAATCCTATTGTTGAGAAAATCAAAAAGCTTGTTCCTCGTAAAGAAAAGTTAATTTGTGATTATTTTTCGTAATTTATGCTATAATATTCTCAATAGAGGGGGTATCATGCTCACAATAGATTACGATACTAAAAAATCAATTAGGGAAGCTTTTGGGAAAGCACTTGTTGAATTAGGTGCAAAACATTCTGATATGGTAGTTCTAGACTCAGATGTATCTTGTTCGACTCAAACAAAACAATTTGCACAGGCTTATCCTGACAGATTTTTTAATACAGGTATTGCCGAACAAAATATGATAGCAACCGCTGCAGGACTTGCTCTTACAGGAAAAATTCCTTTTGCTGCAACATTTGCAGTTTTCGCTACAGGCAGAACCTATGACCAGATAAGAACTTCCGTATGTTACCAAAAAGCAAACGTAAAAATTATCGGTACTCACGGCGGTATTACAGTTGGTGAAGACGGCGCAACCCATCAGGCATTGGAAGATATATCGCTTATGCGCGGCCTTCCTTGTATGACAGTAATTGTCCCTGCTGATTGCAATGAATGTGCTCAGGCACTTGAATTTGCAGCAGAGCACAAAGGTCCTGTTTACGTAAGAATTGCAAGAAACAGCCTCCCTGATATTTATCCTGCTGATTACAAGTTTAATCCTAATAAAGCTGTAATTTTAAAAGAGGGTAAAGATTTAACAATAATTTCAAACGGGGATGTTTTAGCAGAAGCATACAAAGCTGCTGAAATTCTTGAATCAAAAGGCATAAGCGCAGAAGTTATCAGCCTTCCTGTTGTAAAACCATTTGATAAAGAAACTATAATAAACAGTATCAAGAAGACAGGTTTTGCTGTAACTGTCGAAAACCATTCAATAAACGGCGGTATCGGTTCTACAGTGTGTGAAGCTCTTGCAGAAAATTATCCTGCAAAAGTGTTGAGAATCGGCATGAATGATGAATTTGGTCAAAGCGGTACTCCTAAAGAGTTATTAAAACACTACGGTTTGGACGCAGAAAGTATCGCAAATAGAATTAAGGAAAGTGTTTAGGGATATTATGATTCAATTAAGATCAGTAACGAAGAAATATAAAAACAATTATGCATTAAAAAACATTAACCTTGATATCCTAAAAGGTGAGTTTGTATTCATTACAGGCGCATCTGGAGCTGGAAAATCAACATTGATGAAAATGCTGTATAACGAAGAAACACCTACAACAGGAACGGTTCTTATCGGCGGAATTAATATTGCAAATCTGCCATCTGATAAAGTGCCTAACCTCAGAAGATGTATGGGTATTGTATTTCAGGATTACAAACTTCTTCAAAACCAGACAGTTTATGATAATATTTCATACGTTATCAGAACTCTTGGTATAAGTTCATCTGATATCAGAGAAAGAGTAACGGGAGCATTAAAAGTTGTTGGTCTTTTGAACAAAGCTAACGCAAAGCCTTCTGAATTATCAGGCGGCGAACAGCAGAGAGTAAGTATTGCAAGAGCACTTGTAAACGGGCCACCTTTGCTGATTGCAGATGAACCTACAGGCAACCTTGACCCTAAAAACTCTTTGGAAGTCATGCAAATTCTTGAGCAGATTAACCAGAGAGGCATTACTGTTATCGTTTCTACCCACGATTATACTCTGGTAGACAGATTCAGAAAAAGAGTTTTAACTCTTGAAAACGGTGAAATTATAAGAGATATTCAGGCAGGTACTTATGGACAATAACAGCAGACAACAGTTAAAAAAACAGGTTAAAAAACATATACCGAAAGACTGGCTTTGTGATTTAAGAATTGCTTACAGAATCGTAATGGAAGCTGTTAATGATATCAAAAGAACAGGGATTATTAACCTTGTTATCATAACAACAATGGCTGCTATTTTAACAATGTTCGGCGTATTGTTCAGATTTACTCTATCACTTTCGAGTTTTGCACATGAATTAGGAAGTGTGCTTGAGATTTCTGTTTATTTAAGAAATAATGCACAGGTTTCTGTTGTTCGAGACAGAGTGAAAGAAATTAAACATGTAACAAACGTAAAACTGATTACTAAAGATGAGTCTTGGAAAGGTCTTAAAGACGAATTGGGATTACAAAACATTGCAAATCCGCTTCCTGACACATTAAGAGTTCGTGTTGACAAGCCGGAAAATATTACAGAAGTATTTAATCAAATCAAACCAATTTCAGGTGTTGAGGATATGGGATACGCAAAAGAACTTGCGAAAAAGATTCAGTTTTTAACCCATGTTGTTAACACTACAATGATTTTCGTGATTCTTGTATCAGCTGCACTAACAATAACAATTATTAATAACACAATACAACTTGTAATCCAGTCAAGAAAAGAAGAGATCGAAATTATGCGATTAATGGGCGTTTCAAACTGGTATATTAAAACTCCGCTAATTATGCAAGGCGCTTTTTACGGCTTTATTTCTTCTATAATTGCAGTACTTCCTTTAAACTGGGTTCAAGGCGGATTAGCAGGTATGCATAAGTTTTTCTTGGTTCCAATGCCTGCTTATGCACAAAATATAGTTATTATAACCTTATTATTAATAGGAACCGCTTTCGGAGCTGGAGGAAGTTTCTTATCAATAAAAAAACATTTACAAGTATAAGTATGAAGGATTTAGAAAATGGATAAAACTATTGAATTAGTAAACGCAATTAAAGATATTCAGGCAATGCCGACAGTTATTGTTAAGGTATTGAACCTGATGAAAAAACCAACTGTAAGTATGAAAGAACTCAGTGATATTGTTATGTATGACCAATCACTGACTGTAAAACTGCTTGCTCTTGTTAACTCTGCTTACTACGGGTTTTCCCAACAAATAAGTTCTTTAAACATTGCGCTTTCACTATTAGGGATGGTAAAGGTAAAAAACATTATTGTTGCAGTTGCTATGAAACCAATGATGTCAAATGCTGCTGACAAAGAGTTATGGAAACATGCAATCAGAGTTGCGGCAGGATGTGAATACCTTGCAAGATTAACAAAAATTATGGATGCCGATGAAGCGTTTATCGCAGGTTTCATACATGACGTCGGCAAAATTGTATTACAAATGACCGATGCTAAATTGTACGCAAAAGTAGTAAGTGCAGTTGGTGCAGGAGTTAGTGTATTGGATGCAGAGAAAAAATATTTTGATTCAGATCACGTTAAAACAGGTTCTTTATTAGCAAAGAGATGGCAGTTACCAATCTTATTGGCTAATATTATTTCATACCATCACACACCAAGCTTGTCATCAATTCCGGTTCCTTGTAATCTTGTTTGCGCTGTAGATAAACTTATGCAAGAAAATCTAGATGCAAGTGCTCTTGATAAAGACTTCTTAAAAACAATGGGCATTGACCTTGAAGATGTAGAAGAATTAAGACAGGCTATCTGGCAAAAAGCTGATTTAATGATTTCTGAATTAGCTTAGGATTTGTATATGGCAGGCAGAATTGTTCTAATATCTGATGATACTGATTTTTTTGAGTATATCAGACAAAAGCTTGAACTAAGAAAAAGCGACGAATTATTCATGTTTTCGTTTGATAATGTGCCTGAAAAATTGCCATTAATGGAAACTTCTGTATTAATTGTAAACAGTGAGAATTCAGAAGATAAAACGCTTGATTTACTAAAACTATTGCGCGGAACTCCGGCAATAGTTTTTGCATACAATGAGGATGATGTTTTCAGAAGAAAATGTTACCGATTAGGGATGTTTGATTTTATGACTATTCTTACTCCCGATGCAGAATTTCGTGCAAGAATAATTCCTGCTTTAACAATAGCTTCTATCTTAGAAAAAAATCAACAGTATCGCGAAATCCTTGTTAATGATAATTATATAACTCCAAATAATGAAGTTTTTCTTAATTATAATTATATTTTGGATAAAGAACTTGAGGATATTAACAGCGGGAAAAAGAATGCCGTATTTGCAGCAATTGCTCCAAATGATAAGACAAAGTTTTTATTAACTGCCAATATGATTGAAACAGTTATACTGGCTAATATCAGAAGAAATGACATTCTTATGAGTTATGCACCTAATAAATATTTTCTTCTTATGTATGATACGAATATTAGCTCTGCTCAATCATTATGGGAAAAAGTCAGCAGCCAGCTTCCGCAAAAACTTTATGCAGGATTTGTTAATGTTTCTAACCAGAAGCGACAGCAATTAATAAATGAGGTACTTAACAAGCTTCATGAATCCATTAATAATGACAGAAATATTCCGACTTCTACACCGATAAACGGACTTGAATCATATACAAATTTTAAACTGTTCAGACAAGAATTCGGAAAGAAGTTTGAACAAATTATTACACCTGTTTTCTATCAGATTCAGCAAAAATATTCGGACAAGTTTGCGGGAATATCTATACAGCAAGAGGCTTCGGAAGGGTTTGGGGTCTTTTATATAAAAGGGAAAAATGCATCAAGCAGTTTTAGAATAACCAGCCCCGGATTCTCAAAAATAAATATTGATATAACTTATCAAAGAAACTCATCCAATATTGATGCCAAGCGTATTACACTGGAGCCGGATGAATTTGAAGCAGGTTTGCTGGAAGATTTATTAGAACAATTTATATTAGAATACAAAAGAGGTTTAGACTATGACAATTCTCAATCAGGATAAAAGTGCATTAATGATAATCGACGTTCAGGAAAAACTGTTAAATGCAGTTTTTAATAAGGAACAAGTAAAAAAGAATGCGGAAATACTTGCAAATGCTGCTTCAATTTTAGAAATCCCTATTTATATTACCGAACAATATCCGAAAGGATTGGGTTCGACAATTGAAACAATTAAGGGCGATAAGTATTATGAAAAAACTTCCTTTAACGCACTATCTGATATAGATTTTGATTTTGGAGAAAAAAAACAAATTATTTTATTTGGAATTGAGACTCATATTTGCGTACACCAAACAGCAGCCGCTCTTAGAGAAAATGGATTTGACGTAACAGTTGTTTCTGATGCCTGCGGAAGCAGACAAAAAGAACATTATCTTGCCGGATTGGATTGCATGAAAGCTAATGGCGCACAAATAAAACCAACTGAGATGGTTTTGTTTGAGTTATTAAAAAGCGCAAAACATCCTAATTTCAAAGAAATTCAAGGATTAATTAAATAATCTGAATTTTATCAATGCAAAAATAGCCTGCACACCGTCTTTCCAGCCGATTTTCTTGCCTTCATCATTTGTGCGGGCATTATAGGAAATCGGAAATTCATGGAAACGAACTTTCTTTTTGAATACCTTTGCTGTGATTTCAGGTTCAAAATCAAAACGGTTTGATTTAATCTCTATATCCTTGATTATTTCTGTTTTAAAAGCTTTATAACAAGTTTCCATATCGGTAATTCGAGTTCCGAAAAGAGCTTGTGTCATCAAAGTCAATGTTAGATTTGCTATCAGACTTAAGAACAAGAAGTTTCCTTTATTACGTTTATCAGCAAATCTTGAGCCGTAAACTACATCTGCTTGATCATTTTTGATATATTCAACAAGAGGAATATAGTCTTCCGGATTATATTCCAAATCAGCATCCTGAATAATAACAATATCACCTGTTACTTCTTTTAAGCCGGTTCTTAAAGCAGCTCCTTTACCTTGATTAAACGGATGATAAATAATTTTGTGAGGAATCTGCGGATATAATTCTTGCGTACCGTCTGTTGAAAAATCATCCACAAGAATAATTTCTTTTTCCAAACCAAAATCTACAGATTCAACTCTTTTTAACAATTCCAATAAAGAATCTTTTTCATTATATACAGGTATTAAAATTGAAATCTTTCTCATTCTCTCCCCCCAAAACTGTTGCCGTTTTCGCCGTTTTGTTATATTATATAATAAAACATTAAATTTGTAGAGAGGGTTTAATGGGTCTGGAAAATTTTATTTACGAATCCGCAGAAGAGATTGTTAACGGAAGCTATGAAGAAGCCAAAGATCGTATCATCAAACATAAAGATATTTATCATGACGATACTGCAATCTGTTTCAGCTTGCTTGCTTTAGGAGCATACCGAACAAAGCATTTTAATGATTATTATCAGTTTATGAATGATGCACAATTCCTTACCGAACAATCAAAAGATTGCGTTACAAATATGCTGCACGAAATTATTCTGGGGTATATAAATTTTACGGAAAAGAACAGCTCTCTTTATTCGATTAACTATAATAAAGCAAGAAAATTTGCTATTAAGAATCAAAAAACTGCATTCTTTGAAAAAATGACATCTCTGCTTCAATGTCCTCCAATTACCCATTTGAGTACTCATGCGCAGGTAAAAGACCCTCTTATAGCTTTGGTAAAAATCGGTCAGGCAGTTGCTGTAGAAAAAAATATTGATAACCTTATCAGAAATATTGCGGAAGAAACAAAAACAGCTCTAAATGCAGACCGATGCACCGTTTATCTCTACGACAAAGAACATAATGAACTTTACTCAAAAGTCGCAACAGGGATTGAAGATTTTAAAGAACTGAGAATCCCAGCCGATAAAGGTCTTGCGGGACACGTAGCGCAAACTGGTGAAACAATTAATATCAAAGACGCTTACAAAGATAAAAGATTTAATCCGGAAGTTGATAAAAAAACAGGATACAAAACAAGAACAATTCTTTGTATGCCTATTAAAAACTTTAATCAGGAAATCATAGGTGTATTTCAGGTTCTTAATAAATTTGATGAAACATTTACTATTGATGACGAAGATTTGCTGATAGCAATTGCTTCCAGTGCAGGTATTTCATTAGAAAACGCTCAGTTATTCGAAAAGCAAAACAAAATGCTTGAAGAACAAAAAGTTATTTTCAACAGCTTTATTGAAACACTTGCTTCTTCTATTGATGCCCGCGATAAGATTACATCAGGTCATTCTTCCAGAGTAAAAATGTATGCCTGCCTTATTGCAGAAGAATTTGGAATGGAAAAGAATGATATTTATATACTGGAAAAAGCTGCTGCGCTTCACGATATCGGCAAAATCGGGATTAGAGATTCCGTGCTTCAAAAAGAAGGAAAGCTTACCCCTGAAGAATACAAGCATATTCAGGAACATGTGGAAATTACGCATCATATATTAGAAAAAATTCATATGTCAGAAGATTTTCAACAGATAACAGATATTGCCTGCTCGCACCATGAAAAATTTGACGGTTCGGGTTATTATAGGGGGTTAAAAGGAGAAGAAATTCCGTTTGGCGGAAGGATTCTCGCTGTATCAGACGTTTTTGATGCCATAACTTCAAAAAGACATTATCGTGATAAAATGCCTATCGAAAAAGTTATTGATATTATTATGAACGGTTCGGGCTCGCATTTTGATCCGCTTGTTGTAGAAAAATTCCTTGCAGTTAAACTTAGTGCTATCGTAGAAGTATTTTTGACAGAAAACTTTATGGTATTGGACGACGAAGACAGAAAAACTCTCGATAAATACAATCTGCTCGATTTATATTACTCAATTGTTAATAATTGCAGCAATATGCTTTTGCAAGTATTTAACAAATATTATGTAGGTGTTGATTTAGAAAATGAATAAACTTATCGGAAAAACATTAATATTACTTGCAGCAGCAGGGCTTGTGCATTCTTCTGCGGCAGCAGAACCCGTACAAAAACCTCTTATGCTTAGAGCTGAAACGAATGCTGCTAATATGGAAATGGTTATTAAAGATAACTTTGTAAAAGCAAAATACGCCTCAGCAGAAAACAGATTTTTACAGGGAAATGTTAAAGCTTCTCATGATGATTTTGCAGATTTAATCTCAAGAGCGGTGCATGATGATTATGTTTTTATGATTTACGGTATGAAGATGGCTGAATACGGATTCTTTGATTTATCTGATGAGTTATTCAGACGTCTTGATAACAATCTTTATACACAGAATTATGCAAAAGATATAAGAAAATTTTATTATCCGTCAGGTTTGGTAAATGCTAAAGATACTATTTATCTGGCTGATGCTTACGCAAGTATTGTTTACAATAACCTTGCAATTGAAACCACATCAGAGCTTTTGAACAGCACTCAGGCTGCTGAAAGTGATTATAAAAATTATTTAATTGCATTAGGTTATTATAAATCAAATAATTTACCGCAGGCTTTAAAATACATTAACAATGCGATTATGGAAAATGATGTTAATGTTAATTATAAGATATTAAAAGCAAAAATCTTAGCTGATTCAAAGAAATCAAAACAGGCATTGAAGGTTCTTGCAGAAATTAAGAAAACCGAATTTGCAACAGTTGATTTTCAGGAAAAAGTAAGAGCGATAGAAGAGTATGTTGAATACAAAGTTGCAAAAGATGAGCCATTAAAAGATTATCATTTGTCTTATTATTATCATTTGCAAGACAAGAGTCTTTTGGCAACAAAGGTTTTGCAATCGGCAATTTTGCAGGCAAAACAGTACGCTCCGCAGATATTTGCACTACTGGGTAAAATTTATTATGACAATGACGAAGCTCTTAAGGCTCAGGAATTTGCACAGAGAGCTTACAAAGAAGACAATAGGAACTATATCGCAGCTATTACTCTTGCTGATTTGAGTTTTGATGAGAGAAAATACGAAGATGCTTTGAAATATTATAAAGCAGCAAAAAAACTTACTAAAGATGCCGCTCCGTCAGTTGGTATAGCAAAAACTTATCTTGCCTTAGAACAGGATAAAAAATCAAAAAAATTATACGAAAAATTATTAAAAAAACACAGTGGCGATGAAGATTTACTTATAGGCTCATTAAAAGTATTCCCGCAAAGAGCTGACGATTATCTTGCAAGAATAGCTTCCGTTGACATTTCTAACAACGAAATCTGGCTGGGTTTGGCTAATTTAGCGATTAAGGACAAAAATTATTCAATGGCTGAAACTTATTTGAATAATTCATATTATATTGACGAAAACAACTTTAAATATTATTATTATTTAAGTGTGGTATTAAGAGCAAAAGGTGATATTGAAAAGTCTAATCAATCTTTGGTAAGATGTTCAATCCTTAACTCTGATTATGCATCTAACATCAATCCGGGACACAGTATTTATGAAGAGTAACATTTTAATCGTTGAAGACCATGAACTAACCAGATTCGGCTTAAAAACAGCATTTGAAGCTTGTGATTATGTTGAAAATATATTTGAAGCAGAATCAGCAGAAACCGGTATTGATGTTATTGACAGTAATCACGTTGATTTGGTTATTATGGACTTAGGTCTGCCGGGTATGGACGGGATTCAGGCAACCGAAAAAGTAAAACAACACGACAGAGATTTGAAGGTCGTGATTTTAACCTCTCACAATGATTCTCAAGAGGTTCTAAATTCCTTGAAAGCAGGTGCTAACGCATATTGTTCAAAAGAAATCAATCCAAAAAGATTAACACAGGTTGTACAATCAGTATTGGATGGAGCTTCCTGGTTTGACCCTTCAATCGCACATATTGTACTTGAAGCAGCTGCAAAATCACAGCAGGTTGAACAGCCGAAGCCTGAAAAAGATTACGGGTTAACATCTCGTGAAGCACAGATTTTAAAACTGATTACGGAAGGCTACAGCAATAACGAAATTGCAAACCAGCTTTTTGTAAGCATAAATACAACAAAAGCGCACGTCGCAAGTATTTTGCAAAAATTGGAAGTTGATGACAGATTACAAGCGGCATTAAAAGCCCTAAAAGAAAGATTGGTATAGAATGGGCGGAATTGCTTCAATATTAGTAGTAGATGATAATCCTAAGTTTCTTGCCGACGCATTGCCGATGTACGGCTACGATGTTACTGTTGCAGAAGATGGAATTGAAGCTTTAAAAATTTTATTCGAAGAAGAAAAGCATTTTGATTTAATGCTTCTTGATGTAATGATGCCTAATATGGACGGATGGGATACTTTAAAAGCAGTTCGCAAAAACAAAAAGACTGAATATTTACCTGTCATTATGATTACGGCTGTAAGTGAAGAACAGAAAGTTGTAACAGGCTTAAGAACAGGTGCTGATGATTATATAGTAAAACCTTTTATCTTACCAAACCTCCTTGCAAGGGTGGAAGCTGTTTTAAGACGTTCTCAATGGCAGAAAGAGACTCAGCCTAAAAAAGAAAAAACAATTAATAAAGGGGTAAATGTCGAAGCGCTCACTCCGAAGGAAAAAGAAGTACTTGCGCTTGTTGCAAAAGGGGCAAGCAATCAAGATATTGCAGACAAGCTTTGTGTAAGAGATGTTACTGTAAAAACTCATTTAAACAGTATTTTTAAGAAGCTGAAAGTTTCAAATAGAACTCAAGCTGTTTTGCTTGCAATGGAAATAGATTTAATTAATTGAAGAGGAATATAAAATGTTATCAAAAGAAGAATTATCAAACTTATTATTAACAGATACAGATGCTTTTAATGAAGCTGCGAAAGGTGCTGACTTAAGCGAAACAGATTTTTCGGGCAGTACATTGGAAGGAGCTGTTTTTGATAATATTGATTTGAATTCATCTTCATTTGCAGATGCACAGCTTACTGATGTAAAATTTATCGGATGCGATTTGACTTCTGTAGATTTTAACAGAGCTCACGTTATTGAATGTTCATTTAGTCAATCAGTATTAAACGGCGCGGATTTCAGTTATGCAACAGTTGATTATTGCAACTTCTCGGAAGCAGACCTTGCTGGTACAATCTTAAGAGATGCAGACTTATCAAACTCTGATTTTACGGAAGCAGAAAACCTTAACGCAAGCAGATTTGATGATTCGACAGTATGGCCTGATAACGAAAACCTGCCTGATGATTTTGATTCAAGCTACTCTGATGATTTATCGTCTTTAAAAGACGATGATGACTTTGCTCCATCAGATTATTAATCTATAAATTGTTCAAGATTAACTATTTCTTTTTCTAAAGGTTTGTATTCCATTTGAAATGGAAATTCTTTGAGTTGTTCTTTGATTCTATATTTACGACAGTTCATTTTAACTTTAGAATCAGCTGCTCTTTCTTGCGTAAAACCTATAGACTCATACTTTTTAATAACATCAAAAGGCCCGTTTGTTACAGCTTCCAAACTGATTCCGGAAACCTCGTCTCGTTCAGCATCTTTGTATAATTGATATAATAAAGCTGAACCTGCAAATGGAACTTTTTTATTAGGGGATTGCGGAATTGAACAAATTCCTTCTAAAAAAAACGATGAATCCGGAGTATAAGTCATAATTGCGCAAGGTTTTTTATCTTGAAAAGCAACATAAGTTCTATTATCAGGGTCATGTGCACAAGCAATACAATAATCAAAAACTTTTTGCCAGCGACGCTGCAAGAATTCAGTTAACTTGGGGAATAAACTTTTATACCTTGTTTTTTGTTTTAATTTATCTAAAAAAACTCTATCAGAACGATCCAAAAGATAGATTTCCATATCTGATACAGTTCTGCCTTTTGCAGTTGCCGAAATATTAGCAACTTTATATGCCTGAAAGTTCAGAGAATTATTATTACAAGGGTAAATATTCATACTAAAATAAAGCTTCTGAACAGTTTTTTTGCCGAATTGTTACAATAAATTTACAATAATGCTTGTAAAATATTTGAGTTTAGGGTACACTACTGTTATAATACACTGGTAGAAAGAAGGAAAAATCATGGCAAAACATTGTGAAGTATGCGGCAAATCTGCATTAAAATCATCAAAATTAACATTCTCTCATAAACAAATTCCTAACAGACAAACTCCAAATCTACAAGAAATCAGAGTTAACGTAAACGGACAAACTAAGAGAATGACAGTTTGTACTTCTTGCTTAAAAGCAGGCAAAGTTCAAAAAGCTGTATAAGGTTTATACAAAATAAAAAAACGGGCTTCAATGAAGCCCGTTTTTTTATTCTTTTCCCATTTCTTTTCTAACTTGTGCTTTTGCAGCGGCAAGAACTTCTTTTAGTTCAGGATGAGCATCCCAAAATCGTTTAAAGAAACCTCTTCTTGCTCTTGATTCGCAATCTGATATTGACATATTTTGAATAACTTTTGCAACAGTTTGACGAACATAAGCAGATTCTCCTGCTGTAAACCTTGACAACGCTTCCCTGATTTCAGGACATAATTCCCAAGTTCTTCTATCAAACTCGGAAATCTTTTCGCGTCTTTCAGGGTGAAGTTTGTCATGTTCTAACATCCGTTCTCGCTGTGCTGCTCTATATTCTGGAGTTTTACACCCCTGAGCCGCATGACGGTTTCTTGCATACATCAAATCAGGATGTGCAGCATTATAAGCTTGGGTTTTCTGCGCAATTTCTCTGTTTCCTTCTTCATCTGATGCTTTTAATAAAGTTCTGTAATTAGGCGGATAATATACAAATCCGATTTGTTTCAATGCCCAATCAAGAGATGAGCGGTTTGGCAAACCCAATTCCTGTGCAACTTCATCTTTGGTTTTAAGATTAACCCACAATTCCTGAAGCATTTTTAAAGGGAAATTTATATCCTTTGTTGTCTCTTCAAATTGTTGTTTATAAACAGAATCTCTTTTAAAGACAACAGCATCAGCCATATATGCAAACTCCGGAAAATCCGTTCTTACTGCATCCATACTTGTATATTCCAATAAAGGAGTATATCTTTCTAAATGTAATTCTTTTAAAGATTTTGTTGTTTCAGGTGTACGGGCAACTATACTTTGTGCCTGCTCTAAAATCTGTGGAGGCACAAGATTTGCACGTTTTTCAACGATATATTTCAAAGAAATAGGCTTTCCTCTGCCTTCAAAAGAAGGGTTTAAATAATTTTGATAACTAAAAGAGTTTATAGACTGTATTTTCATACTATCTATAAACCCTCTAAAAAAATTTTTTGCGCACTACGCATCAACTGATGTTACTACTTTGTCAATCAATCCGTATTCAACAGCTTCAGCAGCTGACAAGTAATGATCGCGTTCACAGTCATCTTTAACTTTTTCAAACGGCTGACCAGAATTTTCTGCCATAATACCGATTAACATATCTTTCATTCTCAAAATTTCTTTAGCTTCAAGCTCGATATCAGTTGCCTGACCTTTTGCACCGCCTAAAGGCTGGTGAATCATAATACGAGCACTTGGAAGAGCCATTCTCTTTCCTTTTGCACCCGCAGAAAGCAAGAATGCACCCATTGAAGCAGCTTCACCCAGACAAATTGTCTGAACATCAGCTTTAATAAGGTTCATTGTGTCATAAATTGCCATACCTGCTGTGATTACACCACCAGGGGAATTAATATACAACATAATATCTTTTTCAGGATTTTCACTATCCAATAACAAAAGCTGTGCAACTACAGAGTTTGCAACTTCATCATCAATTTCCGTTCCCAAGAAAATAATTCTTTCTCTCAAAAGTCTTGAAAAGATATCAAAAGACTTTTCACCGCGTGAAGATGATTCAATAACCGTTGGCACATAGCTCAATATTTTTTTCATATCTGACATAAGTCTCTCCTTGTATTTTACAAGTATTCTAAACTAAAACTAACCTTAAAACAATCAACCATTTAAAGCATTATCAAGAGCTTTCTCTAAAACTTCAATTTTTTGTTCCAGAACTTTTACTCTTGCAGAATTTTCATCAGCAGCTATTGATTCTTTTTCCAATTCGCGTTTATAAGAATCCAATTTATTGTTTTTCATATTGAGCTTAAACCCGACAAGCGACATACCCAAAATTATTCCGCAAAGAAAAACCGTAAACAAATCATGTTTGCCGCTCGCAGCAGGAAAAGCAATCATAGCAGCTTCTATTGCCGATAAAATAACCAAAGCCAAATAAAGTAGTGATTTCATAACAAACTCCTTTTTTACTATTCTATCGTAAATCGAAATTTCATGCTACAATGTAAAAAAATCCAACTAAGGTAGCAAAATGGGTGATGAAGATAAACAATACGACGCCACCCCCCAGAAACTTGAGAGAGCAAGAAAAGAGGGGCAGGTTGTAAAATCAAAGGACGTGTCTACGGCATTGTCATTGCTTGTTATGTTTACTTTCATCAATCTAATGGCACCGATTATTTGGAGAATGATTGTAGGTCTGTTTCAAACTCTTTATGAACAGATTCCGAATCATACTCTTGAGGAAATCGGTATAACTTATATTCTGACAGTTACAATTATCCCTGCTGTTGTAATTATCGGCTCAATTCTTTTTGTAGCAGCTTTTATTGCTATCCTTGGAGATTTTATGCAGGTTGGTCCGCTTGTTGCAACAGCACCATTAGTTCCTAAATTGGATAAACTTAATCCGACAAAGTATTTTAAAAACCTGTTTCAGGTAAAAACACTTTTTGAATTAGGCAAGAATATAGTTAAAGTAGCCGTTCTCGGTCTTGTCGGCTGGTCTGTTTACAGCGCTCACCTGGAAGCAATTTTAGGACTTGCGGCAATTGACAACAATTTTGCGGTAATGATAGAATTCGGGAAATTAATCGTAGAATTCATCTACAAAGCATGTATTGCCTTTCTTATAATTGCAGCTGCCGACTACGGAATGACTAAATGGAAATTCTTAAAAGACCAGAAAATGTCGTTCAAAGAAATCAAAGACGAATACAAGAACTCGGAAGGAGACCCGCACGTAAAAGCAGCTCTCCGCCAAAGACGTATGCAAATGCTTCAAAGAGGCGCAATGGACTCAGTTCCTGAAGCCGATTTTGTTGTAAGAAACCCGACCCACGTTGCATGCGCTATGAAATATGATGCAGAAACAATGCAGTCGCCGACTCTGACCTGCAAAGGCACCGAACTTATTGCTAAACAGATTATTGATATTGCAATTAAACACAACGTCCCTGTTATTGATAATGCACCTGTAGCCCGTGCATTATTCAGAATGGTCGATATTAATCAGCAGATTCCGCCGGAATTATACAAAGCTGTTGCAGAAATATTACTATTTGTTTACGGTTTGAAAAACAAAGGACAATAAAAACTCCTCCGTTCGCTGTAGTTAAATACCTTGAAAAATTTATTAAAATTATGTAGAATTGTTATAGGTTAGTTTAGATAAGAGAAGATGGATAATAAAACTTTAATCAAACAATACGTTGGTATTGTACAAAAGGTAGCGAGAGTAGAGCATAGACGTATACCTAACCACATGATTGAATACGAAGAGTTGGTTAGTATAGGTATTATTGCCATCCAAACTTTGATTAAAGGTAAAACCGAAGAACAACTTGAGCGCTATAATGATGCTTATGTAGGAACTGCCGTTCGTTGGGCAATAAGAAACGAACTTCGTCACAGATACAAATGGTACACCCTTAAGCATAAAAAAGAAGAGGGTGCCGAAGATGCTTATTTAACTAACCCTGACAGTTCGGATGATTCATCAGATGATATGGGATTCGCAATTTCTCCTGCAAAAGTAAGAGAAGCTGTTTATGAAACGATCTTATCAATTGATGGTCTTGCAGCTGCAGCAACCGACAACGCATCTCCATTTGATTTTATCAAAGACCCTTCTGCCATGCCTGACGAAAAAGCAGAAATTGTAGAAATGAGCCGCCTTGTAAAACAAGCAATCGCAACACTTCCGCAAAAAGAACGTACCGTAGTGGAATACCGTTTCTACAGAAACATGCAGGCAAAAGATATCGCTACAATGGTAGGACTTTCGCCATCAAGAATCACAAGAATTATCCAATTCTCACTCAACCAAATCCGAGAATACCTAAAAGCTAGAGGTAGAGAAGATTATTAAAAAAAACGCCCAGAATGGGCGAAAATTAAAATTGGTTAATTAATAAGGTATTTTAATAAGGTTAAGCTTTTTTCTTAAACCAATTCTTAAGGTTTAATTTTTTGAAGAAACTTTTATTAATACTCTCTTCCGCAACAGGAGGTTTCTTTTTACCTCTAAGAAGACAAACAAGAGTTCCTACCATTACTCCGCCTGCAATTAATCCTTTTACAAAAGTCGGTGCATTATTAAAACCTGATGCAGTTGACTTTGCACTGTCAACCAAAGACTGTCTGAATGATTTACCCTCTTGTCCTACCGCATTTATTTCAAAATCAGCATTTGTACCAACACCGTCATTATATCCGAATGCACTTTTTGCAAACGAGTAATTTTCGCCTTGTTTATAATCCGTGTTATTACGTCTAACAAATGTATCAGGAGATGTATATGTATCATAAAGCATGCCTTGCTTTGCCTGATTAATATATTGAGTTCCGTTAAGCGGAGTTGTCTCATACGCTTCATACGGAATATGATCAAGAATACCGTTATAATATAAATAATCTAACGAACCAGGTAAGACTGTCATTATTAAAACACCTTTTCACTAACACACATCTATATAAAGTTTTTTTCTTCATAAAAATTGCGCAAATAATATTATTTTGTTAAGATTTATTAAAGATGAAAGAATTTTTTAAAAATAACTGGCACATATTTTTAATCGAAGGGTTTGTCTTATTGGCATTCGTAATCTTTTACGGTCAATTTGGAGATGTGAATGTAGATTCATTCAGAGAAGCTTATATTCCCGAACAAATACTTGCAGGAAAAGCTCTGTATAAGAATACTTTTACGATTTACTCTCCGCTTGCCTATCAGATTAATGCGTTGTTATTCTTGATATTTGGAATCCATTTAAAAACATTGTATTTTGCAGGATTGTTTTCCTCAATGGGGATATTCTATCTCACATACAAAATTGCAAGAAGATTTATGGATGGAAACCTGACCCTTGCAATTTGTTTGTTTATAATTTCTGCACTTGTGCTTTCCCCAAATGTTTTTAATCCGTTCTTTCCATATTCATACGGACTCTTATATGGAGTTTTATTTATTCTCCTATCAATGCACTCTGTACTGAATAAAAGATTTAGTTTAGCATATTTATTTTATTCGCTTGCAATTTGTTCCAAATATGAATTCTTATTTCTGCTTCCGTTAATAATATACGCAGAAAATCGAAGAACCAAAACTTTTAACTGGAAAAAGAATATTCCTGCCTTATTAGCGCCAATTATTATATCTTTAACAGCATTGAACGGAGCAGGGATTCAGGATATCCTGACTTCTTTCGGACTAATCATTACAATGGGGGCGACAAAAACTCTATACTGGTTCTATTCTTCAATGGGGCTCACCTTCAGATTAGAATTAATTCCGATTTATATTATAAATTTCATTAAATTCTTAGTTCCTGTTTACTGGGTAAAATATCAGGAAATAGTCGTTTGGATAATGCCTGCAATTGCGATTTTATTTATATTAAGATACAAAAAAACAAATTTTCTGAAGAAATTTTTCATATTCGGAACCTTATTAGTCTCCGCTAAAGTATTTTGTGCATTAACACTTCAAGCGTATGGAATTTTCTTCCTGCCATTCGCATTAATTTCTTTGGGAATTCTTACTCCTCATAAATTCAGAAACGGCATGGCTGTACTTTTATTAATCTGGGCAATTGTTATCGGCGGACAAAATATTTCTGGTATTAATAACAAAGATGTAGAAGTTAAAACTTCAAGAGGAATTATTAAAACTTCCAGATATAATGGCAGAGCATTAAACAAACTAATTACTTATATAGAAAAAACAGATAAAGATGCAAAAATTGTAATTTACCCCGAAGGTTTATGTGCAAACTTTTTAACAGACAGGGATAGTGACTCGAAATTTTACTCACTAATACCTTTATATGTAGAAACATTTGGAGAAAATGTTATCATTTCCAGATTAGAAAAAATAATGCCTGACTATATCATAATCAGTGACTACGATACTTCTGCATATTATTACACAAAATTTGGGCAGGATTACGCAATCTCAGTATATGATTGGATTAAAGACAACTACAAACTTGATACCACAATCGATGGCGGAATGATTTTTGAAGTGTATAAAAAATAATTATTCCTCATCTTTTTCCATTGCACGTTTCAAAATGTTTCTATCCAATTTTTTAGAAGAGTATTTCTTCTTAGAAGCATCCATTAATTTTTCACTCGGACGTTTCTTAGATTTTTTAGGAGTTTCCGGCAGCGCTCCGTTTAATTCTTCATACCACATTCCCCATAAAATTGAACGAAGCGGTAATGTATATTGAATAAAGATTTGAGCAACGGTTGTTGTAACGGCAAAAACAGCGATATCCTTTACCTCTATTGCAGGAATATAAGCAAGAGCAAGCATTGAATTCAACTCTGCGACAGGGAGCTGTTCGATAAACGGAGTTATCATATTTGCAAAACAATCAGTAAGTTTTATAACCTCAAAAATTTTGTTAATAATCTGCGGAACAAATACATAAGTCAAAGCCCCAACAAGCGCCATCAGCATAAAAGTTGAAGCGAAGTGTCCTTTTACAAGCTGCATACTTCTTCTTACGCAACCGATTGGAGATTGTTCCGGTTCATACGTAAATACCTGAAAGATTAGAACACAGAATACTGCAAGAACACCTGCCGGAACCCAAAACAGAGGAAACACAGCAAGTAAAGAAAATATACCAAATATAAACCATAGTCCTACAAAAGGAACAGTTCTGCGTTTAATAAGTTCCGTATGCGCATCAAAATCATAAACCTTACCTGATTTGAGCATATTATCCAGCATAGAATTTACTGCACCATAAGCAACAAGATATTCCCAGAAAGCTTTGGTAAAAATTAACAACCCGGGAAGTGTCACAAGAATTGACAACAATAGTAAAATATTGATGTTTTCAATCTGCGGAATATGTTTTGTATAAACCATCGTTAAAATCAAAACAAGCAGCAAACCGCCAACCTGCCCTAAAACAGGAAAAGTCATGTATTTTACAAACTTATCAAAATTAGAAAAATACAACCCGATTGATTCTATAAAAATTCCTAAAGGTGTTTTATTCTTTTTAGCCATTAAATTGTCTCCGTCCTCCTTTTATAATATTATAAAATTATGATAAATATAAGAGACCTGAAAGAAGAAGATTTTAAAAATAAAAAAGTTGATTTGCACATCCATACAACCTGCTCTGACGGAGAAGGTGATTATAACCAAATTTTGCAATCAGCAAAAGAAAAAGGGTATAAATTAATTGCAATAACCGACCATAACTCTATTGAAGCACATAAACAGATTCAGGATGGAATTTTGGTTACGGGTGTTGAATTCGATTGCTGGGCAGGATATGTTTTTATACATTTACTTGCTTACGGAATAGATATCAATCACCCTGCAATGCAACCCTTTTACGCAAAGAACAAAGCAGGTACAGAAGGAGTGCTTATCAGACTTTTGCCTACAAGGAGTGTAAAAAAACTAATTAAAGCTATACATGAAGCAGGCGGAATTGCGGTTCTTGCTCATCCTGCTTGTTGTTGGGCAATTAGCCTTGAAAATTTGGTAAAAAATCTTATGAAACTGGGGTTAGACGGAATAGAAGCTTATTATCCGTATCCAAGATTTAGAAAATTCGCGAAATTCCATTCTGCAAAAGATGTATTAAAGATTGCAGAAAAATACCCCGAACTGATTAGGACAGGCGGAACGGATTTTCACGGAAAAGAGTTTTAAAAAAAAGGCTTGTCATAATATCACAAGCCTTTTTCAACTATTTGCCCAACATCATTCTTAGTCCGAAAGAAAGTGAGACACCGTTTCGTCCGCCATTCTGCACCATTGCTTGTCCAAAACCAAGAAATCTATCTTTAAATCGTTTCTGAACACCCAGCCCATACTGAACATACGGTTTTATACTCATTTCCGGAAGTTTTACATCGTCCGCAGTTACCTTTGATTTATCCAATACATTCCAAACCATGCTTACACTTGCATACGGCTGCCATCCGCTTTTTGTATTACCAATAAGTTTAACTCCGGGAGCTATTTGAATTGCATTCAGTGGATCACTTTTAATTTTTACACCTGCAGCATTAGTATAATCAAAAGTATTCACAAAGGTATATGATAATAATAGGTTTGGTTGTAATATTATTCTACCGTCCTTAAATTCTAAGTTATAGCCGGTTTTATTACCAATACCTGCAAGTAAAAGAGCAAAGTCTTCATGTCCGTACATTGTATCATTCTCTCCAACAGATGCACCTACTGATAATGTGGTAGCATTGAAGAAATTACCTTTGTAGAAAGTCGCTGTGGTACCAACCAAGCCACCGTTTTGAGTAGAATTTACACCTCTATATGATTGATAAGAACCGTTATAACCAAGATAATAAGTCATAACACGATCAAAACCACCGCGAACTTCTTTCAATTCTGAATCAAAACCAATTAAAGTTCCATAATTTATATTATCTACTTTTGGACCATTTTTAAGCGGAACATTTTCAAAAGAAGCATAAGGTTTCACCCAAACACTGTTTCCTTCAGGCTTTGTAAATATCGGAGAAAAGACTCCGACATCTGTTGCATCCCCATTTGGAGAAAGAGCATACTTATTTTGATTTTTTATTGCCATACGCTCAAGGTAAGGAATATTCATAAAGTTATCAGAATTTTGGAATGCGTAATTAAATGTTTGATTCTGTGTAGTATATGCCCCTGTTTGATTAGCAACAGCTGTAGGCAGCACAGCAGGGTTGAAAGAATCAACAGACTTATTACTGCCGCGTGTAAATACGAAGAATCCGCCATCATTTCTGTTATCGTAATTCACATCATATTTATAAATCGGCGTAAAAGCAGATGTTTGAGATGAAGATGGCAGATTAGTTACAGCATTAGCTACATTATCTTTTAATCCTTGCTCCGCAAAAAATATTTCAGTTCTATTTTCATGAGAATCCGATAACAAATTCATCCCTGCAACTGTCAATATGCCATTATGCTCACCGTAATTTTTTGAGGTAAGCCTATCCATAGATTTATTAGCTAAATCAACATCGGCTACCATAGAAGTATTGCCTGCAATAGTCAAGTTGTGCAAAGTAGAAACCCCTGCCTGATTATTCACCATATTAATAACACCACTGTTCAAAGTCAGATTATTACCATCAAGAACATTATCTCTAACTCCTAAGTGCAAATTTGTATTTGATAATGAAATATCAACAATGCCTGTTATATTCTCAATTTCAGGTTCTTGCTCTCTCATTGTTTCTGATATAGCAAGACCGGAGCCATCATCCCCGGCTCTCATTTCTTCTTGTGTTGCATTATCTATATTTTGTAGACGCTTTGGAGGACTCTGAAGAAGTGATAATACTCCTTTGGAACCTTTTGCTTCAACATTATTGTTGATTTGGACAACACCTGTAGAATCACCGTCAATATTTAATTTGTAAGTAATGGGCTGATCTTCTGCGGAATTAATATCAGCAATATTATCATTCACATTCATTTTTAAGAGTTGCAATGGTGGTTGAGAAAGATTTCCAGACACAGCAGCACCGGAAATTTTATCATTAATAATAATTTTACCATTATTTTTTGCTATAAGAGAAAGTGTTGTAACTGAATCGTTTTTCTCAGCCTGTTGCAACCCCGTGATTTGAGAACAGGTACTAATCTTATTTTCTGATTCAGTCGATTGAGTTTGACTCAATATACCATTATTATCATATTCATGCATCTCCTCAGCTATATCGGTATCACGAATTGTTTCTCTATACCCATCAACATATATTGCTATATAATCTTTCTCTCCGTTAGAATTCTGAAAATAATTACCGGAAAATTCACTAACACCATTATCTGCAACAATACTTATATTATTATTGGTATAGATTGCAGCTCCAATTTGAGAAACATTATTTCCTCCCATAGATAAACGTGAGCGTTTCATATTTACTAACTCTTCCAACATATCATCCGTTACGGTTGATTCTGAATATATAACATTATTACCTACAAAAGACGAATTAACTATTTCATTAATTTCGCCTGAATTAAAAATAGCTGATGCAATAATATTAATATTGTGTTGAATAACCATTCTCATCATCGGATTATTTTGAACAGGAGAGAATACAACACTGTTATTAATAAACTTAGAATCAATTATTTGTCCGATATGTCCTAAATTATAAATAGCACCGCCATTTCTATCGGCAGAATTACCTATAAAAGAACCCTTAATCTGCTCTATTGTATTTCCAGGATCAATCGCAATCGCTCCACCCAGCACGGCATTTTGACCTATAAAATCAGCATTAACATTTTCCATAATAGTTTGCTCATTAGAATAAGCCTCCTCAGCAAAAGCAGGCGACATCAAAAATAAGCTAAGAATCAGAGCGGTACAAGTAAGAGCTTCTAGTCCCCGAGCTAAAGTCCTGTCACAACAAGGCTTTTCAGGGTTTGCAAAAATATTTAAAGTTTCTTGTAGCATAACAAACTCTCCTTAATAACCAACATATTGTATAACGACACGTCGGAAAAAAACTTTAATACTTTTGGCTGATTCTTTACAAAAGTTTACAAGAAAACATAATGCCCGAGTGGTAAAGAGATTTACCCCGATACGATAATTTTATTTCCTCTTTTATAAGAATAAAATAGTTAAGTAATTTAAGGAGGAGTATATGAATAATATTTGCACTGCGCCGGTGTATAAGCTTGAAGAATTAAATAATATTTTTATTGAATTAACTGCAAAAAACTGTAACCAAAGATGCCAAAACTGCTATATTGATTTTGGAACAAAAAGTTTAAGTAAATTCATAAAAGATTTTATCTCAGTTGACAGAATAAAAGAAGCTCTTGAAGATACACGACACGAAAATATTCACTGCATTTATCTTACAGGGGCAGAACCTATGACACACCCAGATTTTAACAGTATCTTAAGATTATGTTTAAAAAGATGTAATGTTTGTATTTGTACAAACGGAAGTTTTTTAAACGAAAAGAAAATACGTTTTTTAAAAAAAGTTGAAGACGAAGGAGTAAATCAAATATTTTTCAAACTTTCTCTTGCTCATTTTGATGAATTGGAAAGTGACAAAGTCAAATATAGAGGAAATTACAGACAAACATTTTTTGCTCTTAAAACATTATCAAGATACAATTTCTCTTCTGTATTATCAATTCAAAACCATTACAAATTGGATAAAAACCTTATCTTAGAAATGTTTAATAAAATTTTTAAAGAACAGGAAATTCATACTACCGATTTACAAATCACATGCTCTCATCCTGACTTTGAAGACGAGAATTATTCTAAACCATCCTCAAAAACAGACTGCATGTTCGGAAGAACATTATCAGAAAATGGAATTTATGCCTGTCCATTCACTTCAAATGACTACAGAGGCAGGCTTGGAAGCACTTTCAAAGACTTCTCAAAAAGCATCGCAGCTGAAACAGATTTCTGTGCAACATGTTCAAAAAATAACAATTTTATGTTCAGCATCGGATAAAATTTAACTATATAAATATTATATAACGCCCTCTTGAAGCACAAGTGGCGCAATCATAGTAAACAATTGTAACATTATTCATATTAACTAATACTTAAGAGTTACTTTTCTGTTAAGATTATGTTATAAATAATAATGTAAAAATATATATTCTCAGAAACGGAGGCATCAATGTCAGTAGGACAATTCGTATTTATGTTACATAGCCACCTGCCTTATTACAGAAAAGCAGGAATGTGGCCATTCGGTGAAGAAAACCTTTACGAATGTATGGCTGAAACATACGTACCTCTTCTTAATGCAATCTCTGAATTATATGAAGAAGGTATCAAGGCTAAGTTAACAGTAGGCATCACTCCAATTCTTGCCGAACAATTAGCAGATGAACACTTACAACACGGGTTCGTTGAATATATTGATTCAAGAATTAAAGCTGTTTCAAAAGATTTGGACAGATATCCTGATCCAAAAGTTGCTCATTCACAGCATTTGAAATACTTAGCTAAATATTATTTCGATTTATGGAACAAACTTCGTGATGATTTTGTTAACAAATACGAAATGAACTTGATTAAATACTTTAAAAAATATCAAGATTTAGGTTGTATCGAAATTACAACTTCTGGTGCTACTCACGGTTTCTCACCATTGCTTGCAACTGACAGCAACCTAAATGCTCAGTTTAAAGTCGGACAAGACACAACTAAAAGATTGTTCGGCAAAAAAGGTATGGGCGCTTGGCTTCCTGAATGTGCTTACCGCCAAGGTTACGAATATGTTGGCAAAGACGGTAAAAAACACTGGAGACCTGCTATTGAAGTTACTCTTCAAAATAACGACATTCACTACTTCTTTACTGAATCTCACGTAATTGAAGGCGGTAACTCAATCGGAAACAGACGTGTAATCGGTATGTATGGAAACATTGAATACATTCCGCTTCCTGAAAGACCTGCAACAGGTTATGATACATATTCTGCTTACTGGCTTCCTGACGCTCAAGTAGCAGTTATGGGACGTAACGACAGAGCAGGATATCAAGTTTGGTCTGCGGCTGACGGATATCCTGGTGACGGATGTTTCAGAGAATTCCACAAAAAAGACGATAAATCAGGCATGCACTACTGGAGAATAACTTCGCCAACAACGGATTTAGGCGATAAAATGCTTTATGATCCAGTGCTTGCTATGAATAAAATTAACGAGAACTCTGACCACTATACAACAATGATTTATCATTTGTTAAATGATTATAAGATGGCTAAAAACAAAGAAGGTCTTGTAATGGTTTCATTTGATACAGAATTATTCGGACACTGGTGGTTTGAAGGGGTTGAATTCATCAAACAGGTTATCAAAAAATTCCATTCATTCTTGCCTGAAGTTGAAAGACTTACAGCCGGTGAATACGTAACAAAATATCCGCCAAAAGAAGCAATCCAAATCCCTGAATCTTCTTGGGGACAAGGCGGTCACTTCTATGTATGGATGAACCACTTAACAGAATGGATGTGGCCTATTATCCACTCTTGCGAAAAACGTATTAATGCAATCGTTGATGCTCACGCAGAAGTTCCTGAAGATAAATTGCTATTAAGAGCTTTGACACAATTGGCAAGAGAAAACTTATTACTTCAATCTTCTGATTGGCCGTTCCTGATTACAACATGGCAGGCTAAAGATTACGCTACAGACCGTTTCAATGAACACGTTGAAAGATTTAGCTTAATCGCTGATATGATTGAAGCAGGTTCAATTGATGAAGCTAAACTTCACGAAATCGAAGAAATTGATAACTGTTTCCCTGAAATTGATTACAGAGTTTATCAATCAATCGAAGAAGGGGTAATACCTCAGCAAGAAAAGAAACTTGCTCCACTGTATCAATAAGAAATATAAAAAATAGAGGCAAACTGCTTGTTGCCTCTATTTTTTTAATAGAAATAAAAAAGAAGCGGTTCAAAAGAACCGCTTCTTTTTTCAAATCTTATACAGCGTAAACTGAAACTTGTTTTCTGTCACGTCTGTGTGATTCAAACTGAACTTTACCATCGATTAGAGCGAATAAAGTATCATCTGATCCAATACCTACGTTGTTACCAGGGTGAACTTTTGTTCCTCTTTGACGAACGATAATGTTACCAGCTTTAACGATTTCGCCGCCGAATTTCTTAACGCCTAAACGCTTCGCTTCGGAATCACGACCGTTACGGGTGGAACCCATACCTTTCTTATGTGCCATTTTTATTCTCCTTTTTTTAACTTTTGGTCGGGTGACATTAGTTAAAATACTAAATCATATTGTGACTACAAGTCACCCTCTGCTGCAACTGTTACGAACTGGTTCGCGCTGGTTGCAATATAAACTATGCTTCTGCTGTTTCAGCAGATTTTTTAGAAGCTGTTGTTCTGATTTTGTTAATCATTACACGAGCAAAACCTTGTCTGTGACCTTGTTTTTTTCTGTAACCTTTTTTAGGTCTTTGTTTGTAAACAATGATTTTCTTTGCTCTGTCAGTTTTAATGATTGTACCTTCAACTGATGCTTTTTCAACATAAGGTTGACCAACTTTTGATTTAGCACCGTTAACAATCATAACAACTTTATCAAAAACAACTTTAGCGTCTTTTTCTTCGCCTAATAATTCAACGTCAACATAACGTCCTTCTTCAACCTGGTATTGTTTACCACCTGTTTCGACAATAGCGTACATTGTATTTTCCTTTCTTTTTGAGGAGTAGCAATCCTTTATTTCAAGGATATTTTTTTACTACTAACCTATCTAATACTATTTATACTCCATTTGTACCATAAGCCCAAGCATAGTGTCAA
>JAMPIM010000019.1 GCA_023662705.1 Candidatus Gastranaerophilales bacterium
TGATATATTCAATGATATAACCAACACGAAATAGGAGATGTGTGTATGATTAAAGGGATTACAAAAAGTCCAATGGTAAGAAATTTAACAATAGGTGCAATGTTTGCAGGTGCAGTTGCAGCGGGACAGGCTGCAAAACCTGTAACAAATCCTCAAACAGACAGACCTTTGCAGGAACAGGTAATGAGCGCTGAGGCTTCTCAGGCTTTATTGGCAGTTGTTATGTCGCAAAATCCAAGTACAGAACGTAATACTGCATTAGAAACAAGATTTTTAGCGTGTGCTAAACCAAATGCATTAGGGATGGATAATAAAGAAGGGATTAATCAGTCTTATCAAAAATACGGTTCGGCGTTTACTATAATGAATCTTCAAGCAATAATTTGTGAAAGTAATTTTGACAAAACTGTGGATAAATTCCATAACGCAGAAACAGCTGCACTTAGAGAACAATTAAAGAATCCGACAAAAGCTCAGTCAGAAGAATATAGAACAGCGATGCTTAGTACAGGTTCTTTGGGAAAAATGAGCATTTCTGATTATTTTTGTGAACGTTTGGACGGTTCTGTTCAGAATTTAAAGAAATATTATCACGATAGTTGGGTGCCTTTCCGTGATTCTTATATGATTAAAGCTTTGCAAGCGGGTAATGGCAAGCCTTCTGCCAAAACTTGTTCGGATTATATGGATAAATTAGTAGCAGATATTCCGTTTTTTACTGCAACAGAGCGTCAGGATTACAACAACAAAGTTAAGGCATTTGAATCAACCCTGAGTTCTTCTGCTGTTGATCAAACAAATTTAATTGCTTTTAAACTTTATACGATTGATTCTATTTTAATTAAAAGAGCGCTTAAAGATTTCGAGATGATTAATGGTAAAAGAACATGGAATTCAGCTTTTGGAAATACATACGAATTGAAATCCAAGCCTAAAGCAGCAGGAACATCAAATACTCCTAAGTTTGGTTTAGGATAGGAGTAAAAATAATTTAAAGAGGACTGTGCAATTTCGCATAGTCCTCTTTTTTATTACGAAATGTAACAAAAATGCGTTTATATCTAAAGTTTTTTGGGAATTTGCCGTTATACAAATTGTAAGCATAGTAGTAAGGAGTAATTGTTATGTATGCAATGTGGCCCGGCTGTTATAGTTTCAGAGATGAAATTAAGTTGTTTTTATTATGGTTTAAAGAGCAGGTTGATTCATTGATTCTAAAAATTTATGAAATTGACAGGCTTTTAAATACATAGTTTTGTCATAAAGATTTAACTCTCAAATATAATACGTACACAGAAAGCACTAAACAAAAGTGCTTTTTTTTTGTTTTGATTTTTGATAGAATATTGTAGAGACTTGGGATTTAATATTTTGAAGAGAATCATATATATATTAACTTTATTCATATTCCTTTTACAAGCGTTTATTCCTGCTTTTGCGGATTTAGAGCCTGTTAAAGTTATGTCAATGCATTATGATGATTCATCGTCTCTTGTGTATATTAATACACGTGATAATGCTTCCGAACAAAGAACGGCTGAGCCTCTGAAATATATACGACTAACTAATCCTAATCGTATCTATTTTGATATAAATGATGCTGTTTTGGTTGGAGAGAAGCAGCAATTGGTTTTTGAAAAAAGTGATATTAAAGAAATAAGATTAGCGCAGTTTGAGACAAATCCAAAGAATATTGTGAGAATGGTTATAACTTTTGAAGAGGATTTTGATACTTCCAAAGTTAAATTAATTTCTTTGGATGGAAATATTATTGTTAAAACATCTGCTCTTTCATTGAAAAATGATTATTTCAGTACTACTTATGATGAAGAACCGCAAAATTTGCCTTATTCAAGTATTGTTGCGAATTCTCAATTTGTGCAAAAAGTTTCAATTCCAGTGTCGCAGGCTAAGGCAGCTAATAATGTGATGGCAGACATACAAAGAGCGTTTGAAAATTCAACTCTTTCCAATACTGACGGTCAGACGTATGATTCTGTTGTGTCTGTAGATGTTTCGTCTAATCTTAAATTAAGAACGAAGTATTTTATAAGCCAATATACTCCGAAAAACGGCGGGTTGTTAGTCAGCGGTCTCGGTCAGCTTTCTACTTCAAAAATGTTTTATCTTAATTCTCCTAAGCGTGCAGTTATTGATTTGCCTAATACATTCTTGGATAAAAAGATGCGTAATCAGGAAATCAAACTCTGCCCTGACGGAAGCTGTAAAGATACCGCTAAAATAGGACAATTTGAATATAATAAGGCAAGAATAGTTATTGCTTCTGATAGAGCTGAAAAATATATTCCAATTTATTCTCAGGATGCGCAATCATTGTTTTTGATTGATACGGATAAGCTTAATCACACAACTCTATCAAACACAGCCTCCAATATTAATAAAGCGTTTGTAAGAAAAGTTGATTCAAAAACTAATGAATTAATTTTATCTTTTACAAATCCTGTGGTGTATTCGATTTTAAGAACTGATAATTCGCTTAACTTCTATCTTTTCAATGTAAAAAGTTACAATGAACAAGATTTAATCAAAACCTTTAACAATACTTATTATAAACAGTTTACGTTATCACTATTGCCTCAGATTGGTGTCAAAGCAGGCATGGGGGTAAATAAAGATGATATTATTCGTGTTGAGCAAAGTGTTGATTCCAAGGCTTTGAAAATAACAATTACAAAAGCTAAAGAAGAGGTTAAACCTGTTGTTGATAAACCTTCTAAGAAAAATGCCACTAAAAATAAAGTTGTGCTTGATGCGGGACATGGCGGTTCGGATTATGGTGCAATAAGAGAAGGTATTAACGAAAAAGATATAACTCTTGATGTAACCCAAAGAGTTGAATCTATATTGCGCTCAAAGGGATATAAAGTTGCGCTTACCAGAAAGAACGATGTATATGTTTCATTGGAAGACAGAGTTGAGTTTTCAGAAGGTGAAGAACCTGAAATCTTTGTAAGTATTCACGTTAACTCTGCTGTATCTACTGATCCGAGCGGTATTGAGACTCATTATTATCACGAATACAGTAAAGAATTAGCAGAAGTTGTACACAAACATCTTGTGAAAGAAATTCCTAATTCTAAGAACAGAGGTTTGTTTAAATCTAAGTTTTATGTTATAAATCATACGACAGTACCGGCTATTCTGGTTGAAATGGGATTCCTTTCAAATGTGGATGAAAGAAATGAGCTTATAACAGACAGCAGAAAACAGAAAACTGCAAAAGCAATTGCGGAAGGTATTATAGAATATTTGAAGGCAAATGGTAAAAAGTAGTATGAAAAAAGAATCACCAATAGGTTTTTTTGATTCAGGTGTAGGCGGCTTATCCGTTTATTCAAGGTTTCGCAGTGCCTTGCCGTGTGAAAATACAATATATTTCGGTGATTTGAAAAATTTGCCGTATGGTAATAAATCTCAAACGGAGTTGATTGGATTTGCAAGAAATATTTTGGATTTCTTTAAATCAAAAGATGTAAAAGCTGTTGTTATTGCGTGTAATACCTCTTCGGCTTTGGCGTATGATTATGTCAAAGATGCTTATGACTTCAAAATTTATCCGATTATTCAATCTTGTTCAAAAGTTATCGCAAAAATGAATTTAAACAAAATTGGTGTTTTTGCAACAGAAGGCACTGTAAAATCAGGTGCATATCCTCGCGAACTCGGTAAATATAATCCAAGTCTTGAGGTTCGGGCGATTGCCTGCCCTAATTGGGTTTCTATTGTTGAAGGTGTAAACGGGGTGAATGCTGAGCTTGATATTAAGACTCATTTAGAGGAAATGTCAGAGTTTAATCCTGACAAAATTATTCTGGGATGTACTCACTATCCTTATTTGCTGGATAAGTTGTCAAAATATGCTCCAAAAGATTTGTTTATTGACCCGGCTGAAATATTTGTTGAATATATTAAGGATGATTTGGAACTCAATGATTCTAATTCAGAGGGTTCGGAAGAATTTTTTGTGAGTGCCGAGCCTGAAAGTTTTTTGAGGAATTCTAAACTTTTTTATGATGTTAAAACATTACCTGTAATTTATTAAGAATTGTAAAAATATTTATTCTGAATTAGGCAATTTTTCTAAAAATATTGACTTTATATTTATAGATAGTTAATAGAAGTACTGGGGCAACTTAAGTACTTGGAGGAGACTAGTTATGAATATCGCGTTAAGAAAACTCGCAATGATTGAAAAATCATTCCAGGCTCAAGAAGAAGCCGAAAGAATACAAGGTTATTCAACTTGTACCATTGATAAAGATTTCAGACGTCGTGTAAACGATTTAATGGACAAGGTTCGTATTATTTAGTTGAACTAACTCTTGGAAGAAGGTATTACGGTTTAGAAGTTCTTCAAAACTTCCTGTGTCATTAATGGTTGAATTTTTCATAAAGATTATACGGTTAGCGTTTTTAATGGTTGAAAGTCTGTGAGCAATTGCAATTATTGTTTTTTCGCCTTTCAGGTTGTTAAGGATTGCACATATTTCATCCTCGGTTTTTAAGTCGAGTGAAGAAGTGGCTTCGTCTAATATTATAATATCAGGGTTTGTGTATAATGCTCTCGCTATTGCCAGACGCTGTTTTTGACCTTGAGAAAAACCTGTATTATCTACAAACGGGTTTGCGTAGATTCCTTCCGGATAGTTTTGGCTGATAAAATCATACAGACAAGCTTTTTTAAGGGCATCAATTACTTTATTGTCATCAATATTGTCGATTCCGAAAGCTACATTTTCTCTGATGGAAGCAGAAATAATGCTGTAATCTTGCGGAATATATCCGATTCTTAGTTTTGGCATACGGGTATCTTTAATAAACTGTTTGTCTAAATAGAGTTCTCCTGTACGTATTTTTAGAAGTCCTGCAATGATATCAACAAGAGTTGTTTTTCCAGC
Organism: Candidatus Gastranaerophilales bacterium; assembly: GCA_023662705.1. GTDB lineage: Bacteria > Cyanobacteriota > Vampirovibrionia > Gastranaerophilales > Gastranaerophilaceae > CAG-196. Next base: position 4,920 of record JAMPIM010000019.1, read on the forward strand.
CCCTGACGAGCCTGCAATGCCTATAAATTCGCCTTTGTTTATTGTTAGGTTAATGTTGTTTAAAACTAATTTGTTATCGTAGGCAAAGGTAATATTTTTTAGTTCTATAGAATTATTAAACTCTTTAAAATCGGTATCTGTTTGTTTGAATTTATCGAGGTTATATTCTTCATAGTATCCTATAAGTTCTTTTACCTGTGGTAATGCAGTTTGAATTCCTGTTAAGTTTATTTGGATTCGGCTTATTGTTGGGGCAAGTCTGAATATTGCCGAAATTACAAGTGCATAGCAAGCCACAAGTTCTGTTGAGTTAGAAATGTTTTGAATTGAAATTATAGAGAGAAGTATTAATAATAAAATTATAATAAAAGGTTCAGTAATGAATGCGGGAATTGAATTATAGAATAGCATTCCTTTTGAATAACGGTTTAGTTCTTTTGCTTTTTCGCTGAAATTATTAAAGAAAAATTTCTCAGCATTTAATATTTTAATGCTTTTGATATTCAGAAGCGGTGTATTAACAGCTTGGGACTGTTCTTCTCCTGCTTTACTCAATTTTGAAGAGATAATTTTTGTCTTGTATTTGAGAAAAATAGTTTGGGCGGTGAGCAGTACTATAGAGCAGATTAGTGTGATTATAGTTGCATAGAAAAATTTAATAAATAAAAATGAGATAATTAAAGAGAATACAAATATGTTTACAATAAGATTTAACACTCTTATTAAGTAGTTGTTTACGGCGTTTGGGATTAAGAAAAACAGTATGTGATTCTTCTTTGCAAATTTGATATTGGAGATTGCGCTATAATCACCGTTTACAAAATAATTCATAAATTTTTTTGTTAAATTCATTTCACAATTTTTCGTAAACTCTGCTTGCAGGTAATTATAAAAAATCATAAAAATATTTTTTATGATAAATGCAGAAATAATAAGAATTCCTAAGAAAACAGATTCTTTTTTCATTCCATTAGTAGAAAGCAGTTGGTTTATAAACGGATATGTCAATGCAACTCCAAAAAGTTCGAGGACTCCTACTACGAATGAGAGTGCAAAGTATTTGATAAAGCTCTTTTTATCATCAATAAAATATTTGAAAAATTTTCCGTGCAAATCCCGTTTCATATACAATATACTACCTTAAAAATGTTTTATATGGTATAATGTGGTCAAAAGTTAAGGGGAGGTATTATTATGTCAAATCCGATTTTAAACGATAAGTTTACGGAGCGTACAACTATTATTGAAGGTGAAACAATGACTGTTAACGGGACATTGCAGGCAGCAGGTATATTAGGTTTGATTGTTCTTGCAGCTGCCAGCGTTGTCTGGTCAAGATTTGCTGCCGGGCATACCGATTTAGCTACAATGTTAACTTTTGGCGGTGCTTTTGTTGGTTTTATAATTGCAATGATAATTTGTTTTACTAAAAATAAACATTTGACACTTGTTTATGCAGCTGCTGAAGGATGTTTTCTTGGCGGATTATCTTTTATAATGGAACAAGCTTTCCCGGGTATTGTTGCTCAGGCTTTTGCCGGTACTTTTGCAGCTCTTTTTGCAATGCTGATTCTTTACCGTGCGGGTATAATAAGATGTACAGAAAAGTTTAAAAGCGTTATTATGATTGCAACAATTTCTGTTGCGGCTGTTTATTTAATTAATTTAATCGGACATTTCTTCCACATGTCAGTACCGTTTATTACTGCATCAGATAATTCACCAATAGGGATTGGTGTTACAGCTGTTATTGTTGTTCTTGCTGCACTTAATTTAATTCTTGATTTTGATTTTATTGAGCGCGGTGCACAAATGATGTTACCAAGAGATTACGAATGGTATGGTGCATTCGGTTTGATGATTACAATCGTTTGGTTGTATGTAGAAATCTTGAAGCTTTTGGCTAAAACAAGACGCAGATAATAAGTTAGGAACTCAGATGATAATTTTAACGGCAGTTATTTCGTTCATATTAGGTTCAGTTGTTGCGGGTGTTGCAGGATATTTTGTTTATTCTAAAAAATATCTTGCTTCTCAGGAAGAGCTGATTAAATTAAGGGCAAAGGTTGAAACTTCCGAATCTCTTCAGGAAATCATTAAGCGTGATTTTGTTCAAATTGCTAATGAAACAATCAAAAACGAACAGGAAGATTTAAGAAAACAAAACCGTGAAACCCTTGAAGAAAAACTTCTTCCGCTTACAAAAGAACTCGGTGAATTTAAGGAGAAAGTAGAGCACTTTAACCTTAAGGGCGTTGAAAATACCACGAAAATAGTTGAACAAATCGGAAATCTTGAAAAAAATAACAAAGTTATTGAACAGGAAGCTAAGAATCTTGTTGAAGCTTTAACCAAGAACCAAAATACAAAAGGTTCTTATGGAGAAAATCTTCTTGATACGATTCTGCAATCTTGCGGTATGCAGGAAGGTGTTCATTATACAAAGCAGTTTGTGACAACTTCTGCAAGTCTTAAAGACAATGAAATGCATATTGTAAGACCTGATGTTGTTATCAACCTCCCTGATAACAGACATTTAATTATTGATTCAAAAGTTACTTTGACAAGTTATTTAGAGTATATAGAAGACAATTCTAAACTTAATGAGTTTAAATCAGAAGTTAAGAAAAGAATTGTTGATCTTGCCAACAAAAATTACCAGAATGCGGGTGATTTATCACAGCCTGATTTTGTTCTTATGTATATGCCTGTCGAGTCTTCTGTTAATATGATTTATGAGGATATTGATTTGATTACTCAGGCTTATAAATCTAATATTATTATTGTAGGTACTGCTTCGCTTCTGACTGCAATCAGGCTTGTTAATCAATTGTCAGCGCAGCAAAAACAACGTGAGAGTGTTAATCAGATTGTTGCAGCAGGAAGTAATCTGTACGATACTTTTGTTCAGTTCTGCGAAGATTTAATTGATGTTCAAAAGAAAATGGATGATGTTTCGGCAAAACTTACAAAAACTATTAACAGATTTAAACGCGGTAATAAAAATAAGCCTAGTTTATTCTCTCAGGTTAATGCGCTTAAAGACTACGGGATAAATTCAGTTAAAGAAATCCCCGCTCAACTTATGGAAGAAGTTGAAGAAGAGCAATTCTTGATTGAAGACAAAGAACTTGACGGAGTTTTTGCAAATGACTAAGATTCTTGTTGTTGATGATGATTTGGCAATAAACGAACTTATTAAAATCAATCTTGAACTTCAGGGCTATCAGGTTATTCAGGCATACAACGGAACGGATGGATTTGCTCTTGCTAAGCAGGAAGAACCGGCTCTTATTGTTCTTGATGTAATGATGCCTGAAGTGGACGGATATACCGTTGCTCAAAGAGTGCGCCAATGTCAGGAGATTGCAGATACTCCGATAATTATGCTTACAGCTTTATCAGAACTCAAAAATAAAGTTACAGGCTTTGATATTGGGGTTGATGATTATTTGACCAAACCTTTTGAACCGGAAGAGCTTGTTGTGCGTGTAAGAGCACTGCTAAAGCGTGCAAACAGTATTCCAAAAACATCGGCAGTCAGAGATTTATTAAAGTATAAAGAAATTACTTTGCTTCCAGAAACTTATAGCGTTCAGATAAATGATAAGGTTCAGAAACTTACTCCGATTGAGTTTGATATCTTTAATTTGTTGTTCCAAAATCATGGAAATATGGTTCCTGCATCTCGTTTACTTAAAGATGTTTGGGGATATGATCCTGATGATAATGTTGAAACTATCAGAGTTCATATCAGACATTTAAGAAGTAAGATTGATAAAATATCCGACGGGAAAAAATATATTGAAACTATCTATGGCGGCGGGTATAAGTTAAATATATAAAAAAAGCCCTGCAATAATGCAGGGCAAAACTTTAGTAAGATGTAAGATAGTTAATATAAGAGAGGTGCTACGCACGTAGACATTTGGTCAGCGTGCATTCCGTGGTATTCCAAATTGTTATTAAAACTCAGGGCACGCTTCGGAGTGTGACTCCAAAATCTTTTTACACTGCTTCGGTTTGGACATATTTAGCCGATTTGGCTACAACACCGTAGCAGACCATTGTTAATCTGTTATTCAATGCGAGCATTGTTCTGTATGTATTTGCAGATGCTGCCATAGCTCCTAACATATCATCTGCGGAAACTCTTGATACCAATGCTTCTGAATCGTGGTTATCAACTTTTTCCTGTGCGTATTTTTCAACTAATAATTTGTCAATAAAATCTCTTGCGCCAATTGCCATAATGTTACTCTCCTTATTTATACTATCTTTCAGACCGTTTGTTATGTCTGATGTATATATAAAGTATTTCGCATTTAAAAAATTGACTTTTTTACTTCTTATTGTTAACTTTTGTAAACTTGCGTTTCTTTGTGTTGTAGGTGGAAATGCTTGTGCCGTGTGTATTTGAAACTATTTTGACTGCATTGTTAATGTCGGTTCTCAAAGTGATTGAATCCTGCAAAACTCTCATTGTGTAGATAGCAGGATGTCCGAATTTGTTTTCGCCTACTGATATTATGGAATATTCGGGGTTTAAATATTTAATCGTTTCTTTGTCTAAAACTCCGTTTGCTCCGTGGTGCGGAACTTTTAAGACAGTGATGTTTTGAGGTAAATTTTTTAGGGCGGATTTAATCCCGTTAACTCCTGCATCACCTGTGAACAACATAGTAAAATCATTATATGCTAATAGTGTGAGTATTGAATTGTCGTTGTCGTCTTTTCCATTTGTAAGAGCGTAGTTTGTGAGTTTTAATCCTTCATTTTCATAAACTGTTTGATTATTTTGAGCAAGAATAACTTCTACATTTTGTTCTTTGGCGGTTTTGTAGATATATTTTGCAGCGGAAGAGTTATGATTCAAATCGTTTACATAAAGCTTTTTAACATTTACCCCTCTCATCAAATCAACTGCGCCGCCGCAATGGTCGTTGTCAAAATGGGTAATTATAATAGTATCGATTGATTTAATGCCCCGGTCTTTGAAGTATTTGAGAATAAGCATTTCGGCTTGGGATTTTCCGCCGTTGTAACCGCTTTTTGCCGTATCAATCATAATGTATTCGTTCTTTGGAGTTTTGATTAAGAAACAGTCTGCATTTCCGACATCAAAAGCCAGAATTTCAAGATTTGTGTTTTTAATCGGTATAAGAGTAATTAATAAGACAGCAAGGCAAATTACAAATGTTTTTAATAAGGTTTTTATATGTGTTTTTCTTAGGATTCCTGTGATACAGAGCAGAATTCCATAATATAGAAGAATCTGAAATACACTCGGATGTGTTGTCTGCAATGCCGAATGTGGCATTCTTCCCCAAAAGTCTGATATGTTTACAAGTATTGTAAGAAGCGGATTGAGGATAAAATCAAATATTCTGCATACAAAATCTGCAATTGGTCTGATAACCGAAATCAATGAACTTACAAAACCGCCAAAGCTTAATACCATCAGGATTGGTACACTCATAATATTTGCAAATACGGAATACAAACTTATGTTGCTGAAATAAAATATCTGAATCGGTATTACCCAGAGCTGTGCAATAATAGGGATTGCTATTGTACCTGATATAAAATTAGCAATTTTGTTTTTGAACATCGGTATGACGGGCGACATAATCAGAATGCCGAATGTTACTATGAATGATAATTGAAATCCGACATCATTAATAAATAACGGATTGTATAACAGCATTAAAAGTGCAACAAAAGACAATAGTGATATGCTGTGTGCATCTCTGTCAATGAGTTTTCCCGCTAAAACAAATAATAACATACAGGTTGCTCTGATAACTGACGCGCCTAATCCTGTCATCAGGGAATAAATTACAACCATAATCATGCCAAGTCCGACTTTCACCTTAAACGGGGTTTTGAAAAGAGACATAAACATAAAGAAAAACGAATAAATAAACGCAACATTCATTCCTGAGGCGGCAAGAATATGTAAAAGACCTGAATTAATAAATGATTGTTTGATATTTTGAGGAGGAGAAACTGCATCATCACCAAATACAATACCGCCTAAGATTTCAAGATTAGGAGTTTTTAAGTATTTTGAATGCACAGCAATAATTTCTTCTCTGTAGTTATTAATTCTTTGCAAAGCACGTTCTTTAAATGTCGGATTATTTTCTATGACTTTATAATCTTTAGCATAAAATACGGCATTTGCATTGTGGTTTCTCAAATAATTTCCATAATCAAACTGTGACGGGTTGCCTGCTTTGAACGGTGCTGACAGTCTTCCCGTAAGAATGCAGGAATTGTATAATCTTAGTCCGTCAAAAGAAGTTTCTTCTTTAGGATTGTAGGTTACAAGGACTTTTTCATCATTGAACTCTTTTTCTTCCGAGCCGAATTTTATTTTATCAACTTTAAAGAAAAACTTCGGTTTGTTTTCAGCCTGTCCTTGTGGAATTGATACGATTGTACCTGTTATTTCCGCATTAAGCGGGGCAAGATTAAGCAGTTCGTCCACATCTTTGAGTCTGAAAGAAGTATTTATTGCACCCAGATAAAAGATTAAAGCCAGTATCATTAAATATTTTATCGGGAGTAAATCTTTTAGAATAAAGAGTATTAGCGCTAAACTCAAAATAATTGAAAATAGAAGCAAATTCCCTGATAAAGTTGCAAAAACAGCAAGCATATAAACGCTTGCTGTAATTAGCATTAGAAAATTTTTATTTTGAGTCAGTTCTAATAAAACATTTTTCAAGAATTTTTACCTTCAGAAACGGTTACGATTTTTTCTATCCCCTGAGCATCAAGGATGAAGTCACAAAGCTCTCTAACAGCTCCGCGTCCGCCGTTGATTGAAGACTTGAAGTTACATACTGCTTGAACTTCTGCTACGGCATCGTTCGGACAGCATTTGAGTCCGACTTTTTCTAAGATACATAAATCAGGCAGGTCATCACCCATATAAGAAACATTTTCATAAGTCAGGTTGTATTTTGCCATAATTTCTTCAAGCGCAGGGAGTTTATATTTCTGTCCCTGATAAATTTCTGTGATATTAAGGTTTTCTGCTCTATGGCGAACTGTACCGTTGTTTCTTGCTGTGATAATAGCGGTAATAAATCCTGATTTATTCATTCTTACAATACCGTGTCCGTCTTTGACATTAAAAGTTTTGTATTCAACGCCGTTTTCATCGTAGGTTACACTTCCGTCAGTCATAACTCCGTCTACGTCGAATGCTAATAATTTAATCTTTTTTGCTGCTTCAAGAGCATCGTTTTTAAGTTCAGCCATAATATACCTCTTTTCAAACCAATTATATCATTAAAAAAGTTCATACGTTTGAAGGTTTGATTTTTTAGAAAATATCATTAACATGATATAAAAGGAGATATACTATGAGCAAACGACTAGACGGAACATCAATGTTTACAGGTGTAAATGCAGGATTTACCAACGCTTTTGCGCAATTGTCGGGGCAATACGCAGACGGTATAACTCTTGAGAACCTTAATAAGGCGTTAACAAATACTAATATTACGAATACGGCTTATGGTGCAACATTTGCATCTTATATGACTAATAATTTTAACAGTATTGACTCAGACAAAGACGGAATCATTTCAGCTGATGAAGTTCAAAAACTTATGAGCCAAATGGCTACTCAGGGTATGACACGTGAGCAGATTATGACTCTTGCTGGTTCAACTGGCATGAGCTCATCTTTGACAGAAACAGTTCTTGCTCATTTTGATGAGATTGATAAAAACCACGACGGTAAAGTTTCTAATCAGGAGATTCAGGCGTATGGTGTTGAATCTGATTTAGAGAAGCAAAAAATCGAAGATAGAAACCGTATTGTGAACAATATGTCAATGTTTTATGACACTGATACGACTTATGAAGGCAGTCTTTTAGATTATCGCTATTTGGATAACGAATCATAAAAATTTATTATTTTCAATTTCCCATTCCACAGATGTGATACGCCCGTGTCCAGGGTAGATTACTGTTTCTGGCGGCAGAGTAAAGATTTTTGATTCGATACTTTCTACAATTTGGTCAAAGTCTCCACCTTCAAGGTCACAGCGTCCTACAGCTTCACGGAAAATAGTGTCGCCTGAGAATAGTTTTCCGTCAACGTAGAAACAAACTCCGCCTTGAGTATGTCCAGGCGTGTGGATAACTTTTATTTCTTTATTACCTAATTTTATAATTTCATTGTCTTCAATGTATTTGTCGATTTTAGGAATAGTCATTTCAGGCATTCCCATCATTGGCATATATTTATTGACGTTTTGTACCCAGCCTAAATCGTTTTTATGCATTAATACAGGTACATTGAAATTTGGTCTTAATCCTGCAATATGGTCGAAATGTCCGTGAGTAAGCAAGATATACTTTAGTCTTGCACCTTGTGCTTTCAATTCCTGACGAATATCATCATCAACTGCCGAACAGTCTATTAGGGCAGCTTCTTTTGATTCTTCGTCAATGATTAAGTAATTATTGTTATCAATAGGCGGTTCTATAAAATTTTTAACTAACATATTCGCTTACTCCGTTTTCTATAAAAGTTAAATTGTTAATAAAATCATATTCGCTGTTGAGTTTTGGTCCGTTAAGGTTTTCAAGGATAAAATACGTTGAACCTGAACCCGACATTAATGCGTTTGGATAAGTTGATTTTATCGTCTGAAGCTCTTTGTAATCATCAAATACAGCATATTCTAAATCATTGTACAAAAATGGTTTAATGTCTTCACCTGAGCGAATAGCATTAATCATTTTTTCAGTCATATTGTTTTGAGGCTTAAATTCTTTCAGTGCATGTTTTTTGTATGCTTCACCTGCTGAAATTCCTAAGTTTTTAGGCTTTATTAAAGTTACATCCGATTTAATGACAGGCAAAGGTTCTGTAACTTCGCCTCTTGAGGTTGCAAGTGTGCATCCGCCGTTCAGGCAGACATTCAAGTCTGAGCCCAGTTGTGAGCATAATTCATTCAATTCAAGATTATTTAATTTATGCCCGAATAACTTATTCAGACCATAAATTGTTCCTGCGGCATCGGTACTTCCGCCTGCAAGTCCTGCTGCAATCGGGATATTTTTTTCGATAAAAATTTCAACTCCTGATTTGATTCCTGTTGTTTTAAAGAATAAATCAGCAGCTTTGTAAACAAGATTTTTTTCGTTGTAAGGAATCTCTTCGCTTGTACCTGAAAGCGTAATACCTGTATTGGCGGGTTTTATGGTCAGATAATCATACAGGCTGATAAGCTGCATAATACTTTTAATATTATGAAATCCGTCTTCTCTTTTATTAACAATTTCCAGCGTAAGGTTAATTTTAGCGGGACATTTTATCCTAATTTCTTTCATATTTGAATTGTATCATAAATAATCCCAAAGTATTACTCCTCCGGAAGATTAAAAAGGGTTGAAAATAGTGTTATTATTATATTGTAAGTCGGGGACAGCCGGTGGCATCGTCGTTAACGACCTCAAAATTTTTTAAGGCATTGTGTGTGTGTTCGGCTTACTACAATAGAGGGCTCGATGAAATCGAGCCCTCTATTGTTTTTACTTTTTATTTTTAATCAATTCAATTGCGTCTTGAGTTCTGATAAAATCTGTATTGATTTTTTCAAGTCCTTGTTCTTCTGCAAACTTATTCCAAGCGTCTGCTGGAATTTGGTCATCAAGTTTGCCGTCAGCAGCTTCAAGTTTGAATACGGTATAGAATAAATCTGATAAATCATCAACTTTTTCTAATGCGTCATCAATAACTTCTTGAATTTTTTGTTTTTTTATTTCTGACATAATCTCTCCTTTATTTATTACTAGAATTTTTTTAAATGTGCATAATTTGCATCCATTGCTTTTTTGCCCAGTTTGCCGAAGTCGATTGTGTACATTGTGCTTTCCCCAATCTGGATAACGTCAGTAATATGCCCGATTCCGAGCTTTTCGTGGAAAACGCGTTCTCCGACATTGAAATAATATTGAGTAGCTGTGTTTTTCAACTCTTCGGCTTTCGCAATTTCTTCTGCCTGGCGCGCCTGCTCTTTTTTGCGTTCTTCAAGACGCTGTTTCATAATATTATTCTCAAAAAACGCTTTGATTTTTTCTTCTTCTTTCTGTTTGTTTATCGGATTTTTGTTCACAAACGCTTTTGCAGGAGTTCTTTTCACAACATTTGTTGTTTTATTTGTAGAAGGTGCTACAAAGTTTTTGCCGAATCCTGTTGAGTTATTCGCAATAGAGCCTGATTTGGTCTGTCCGAAGGATGAGCCGAAGCTTGTTACAGGTTTTACATAGCCGTCAGAATCAAATGAGGATTTACTTTTCACGGATTTAACAGCACTTGTAAATGTGCTTCTATGTTCACTGTATCCGCTTGATTCCTGGGTTTCTAATAAATGCTGCGGAATTTCTTCGATAAATTGGCTTGGAGAATAGTATTTATATTCACCCCACATTTGACGTCGTTTAGCTGTTGTTAAGTATAACTTGGTTTCAGCTCTGGTAATTCCAACGTACATAAGTCTGCGTTCTTCTTCTAACTCAGACATTACGTTCATTGTTCTTGCAGAAGGGAAAATCCCCTGATCGCATCCTGCAAGGAATACAATTGGAAACTCCAAACCTTTGGAAGCGTGCAGAGTCATTAGGGTTACATTGTTTGCAATTTCTTCCATTCCGTCAATATCAGATACCAAAGAGACTTGTGTTAAGAATTCGCCGAGCACGTTGTCCTGCTCTTCCGGTTCAAATTCGTTAGCTACGTTCACAAGTTCCTGCAAGTTTTCTATTCTTGTGCGATCTTCGTCGGTATCAGTTGCCTGTAATTCTCTTAAATAACCGCTTCTTTCAAGTACAAGGCTTAAGAATTCAGGTAACTGGTATTTAGTTTGAGCTTCCTGAAACTTCATAATCAAAGTTGAAAAATCTTTAAGCTTTGTTGCTGTTCCTGACTTGATTGTAGAAATATCATCCACATTCAAAATCGCGGAGAACAAACTCATATCTTTTTCATCCGCATATTCTTGCAGGTGTTTAAGCGTTGTTTCTCCGATTGCACGTTTTGGAACATTGATAATACGTCTTAATGATTGTGAATCGTCGACGTTATGAATAAGTTTTAAATATGCAATCGCATCTTTGATTTCCTTACGGTCATAGAACTTAAGCCCGCCGTAGATTCTGTATGGAATCCCTGCTGCAATCAAAGCTTCTTCTAAAGCACGTGATTGAGCGTTTGTACGGTATAAAATAGAGAACTGATTGTAGTTATCTGATGTGTTTTTAATTGATTTTACAATAAAATTCGCTTCATCAGCTTCATCCTGAGCTTCGTAATAAGTAATCTTTTCCCCGTCGCCTTTTTGCGAGTAAAGAACTTTGTCCACACGCTCCTGATTGTTTTCAATAACGGCGTTAGCTGCGTTAAGGATATTTGCCGTAGAACGGTAATTTTGCTCTAACTTAACGATTTTTGCTGTCGGGAAGTCTTTTTGGAATCCCATAATAATTCTGAAATCAGCACCACGCCAGCTGTAAATTGATTGGTCAACATCACCTACAACGCAAAGTGAGCGTTCTTCGGGTACATCTGGCTGAAAATTCGTATAAAGCGCGTTAACAAGCTGATATTGCGCCTGGTTGGTATCTTGGTACTCGTCAACCATAATGTGCTGAAACTTATCGAAGTATTTTTTACGTACTTCAGGATTCTGTTCCAATAACTTAACCGCAAGCATAAGCATATCGTCAAAATCGATTGCGTTATTGTTGTTTAATGCGTTTTCATAAGCTTCAAAAACTTTTGCTATGTTTTGTGATTTGAAATCGCGTGCAAAAGTCGCAAATGTGTATGCGTCCTGCATTTTGTTTTTAGCATTGGAAATAACTGTTTTAATAAGCTTTGGCGCATAAATTTTATCATCAAGATTAAGCTTTTTGATTGCTTGTTTAATAACTGCAATCGAATCTGTTTCATCATATATGGTAAAGTTTTTATCAAGTTTTTTACCTGATTGGAACTGGTAGTTTTCAATATCCTGTCTTAGGATTCTTCCGCAAATACTGTGAAAAGTACCTACCCACATATATTTTACAACATTTTCGCCTAAGATTGATGAAAGTCTTTCTTTCATCTCACGGGCTGCCTTGTTGGTAAATGTTACGGCAAGGATTTTACCTGCAATTGCGCCCTGCTGTATCATATAAGCGATACGAGTGGTCAAAACTCTTGTTTTACCGCTGCCTGCGCCTGCAAGTATAAGTAGTGCTCCCTTTGTAGTTTTTGCCGCATCTTGTTGTTCGGCGTTCAGTGTTTGTAAAATATTTTCCATTCCCCTATTCCCAAATGCATATTTTTGTGCTATTATATATCAGCATAGCATAAAATAAGTAATATTTGCAATTGAATAAAGGTGGTACAATGATTGAAATTTTAAATTCTTTGGATGATGAGCAGAAACAACCCTCAATAATGGTTCCTATGGGTGATTTGGATGTTGCTGAGCATAATCCTGATGCGGTTGATGAGTTAGCAATGGAACTTGCTACAATCAAACAACCGGCTAAAAGAATTGCAATCATTGGTTCACGTAACCTTGCTATTACTCATCAACAGATGATTGAAACTCTGGCTACTGCGCTTGTTATGCAAGGTAATACAATTATTACATCAGGCGGTTCCTGTGGTACTAACGCAGCTGCAATCCGCGGTGCAATGAAGTCTAATCCTGATAAGTTGAAGGTTATTCTTCCTCAAACTATCGGTCAGCAGCCTTCTGATGTTCAAGACCAGTTAATCGGAGTTCCTAATATCGTTGAACATTCCGATAGAGCTATGATGACTCTCGCTGATGCTTCAAGAGTTTGTAACAGAGAAATTATTGATGACTGTAACCAGTTAATTTGTTTCTTATCCCATACAAGCCGCACTTTGCATACTGCAATTGACTATGCGGAAGAAAATCACAAAGTTGTTACAGTATTTTACTTAGACTAGGTTTTAGATACATGGATTTAATAAAGAAACTCACAGGGAAAAACCCTTCTGAGTATGAAGTTGTCGCAAAAAATCTTGTAAACAATTCTGATGTGGAATTGTTCGCTAATCTTGTTAAACAGGATGATTTTTTATTTGATTTTATAAAAAATAATGTTGCAAAACGTATCCAAAATGCTTGCAGCAAAGCTAATTATCGCAATCTTTTGAGTTTTCTGGAATATTATTCACCGTCTTATGACACGATGATTGCTAGTGTCTTGAGTACTTTTGGCGGGAATGAACTATTTGAAGAAATGAAAGAGCTCTTTTTAAATGGTGTTGATGCTCAAAAAGCTTATGCAGCAAAATATTTTACATTTACTCCTGAGTCGGCTAAAGAATTGCTGCCGCAAATTAGATTAGCTGCAAAATCTGACTTTGAACCTCTTTCAATGAATTCAATTGAAGTTTTGTCACTTTTGAAAGACGAAGTTTCTAAATCAGAAGCCTTGAAAAATTTAGATAGTGAAGATGAGTTTGTTCAATATGATGCGGTCAAATTTTTGGTTAATTATCAGGCAAAAGATGCTCTTGATAAGATTGTTGAAGTGATGAAAAAATCTTCGCTTTCTGAAAATATTGCTTCTGAGATTCCGTATTTGATTCCGTTTGATGAATTAATTGAAAAAGATATAGATACTGCTTGTTTGGTTTTATGTTATATAATCAATGCGATTCCTGATATCATTGCACCTTCTGCGGTTTGTGATTATGATTTAAAAAATGTTTTTGAAAATCTGCCTCTCACCAGCTCAAGCGCTGTGTTATTGAGACTTGCAAAAGATAAATTCGAAGAACTGCTTTCAAATGATGAGTACCTCTTTGACTGTGACAAAAACACCAAAGACGAAGTTAAAGGTGTAAATGAGTTTTTGAAAGGGGTAAATACTCACAAGTTAAAAAGTTTATTCTACGATGAACTTTTTGACGGAAGTGATTTTGTATTCTTTGCGCTTGATTTTGTGGATGAAGTTGAAGAGTTGGAAACCCTTCTGGACAGTGAAAATCAGACTTTAGTTTTAAAGGTTCTTACAGTTTTAAAAGAAAGAAATTATTTGACAGATGAACATAAAGCTCTCGCGTTGAATAATATTACATCTGATGATATCAAGCAGATTGTCGGGGTGCTTTAGGGATTTTTTCTGAGCAGATTAAATCTCTGATTTTGTTTGCACCGTAGGTTGCCAGACCTGTTATAATTGCTCCTGATGCATAACTCATCATCGAGATTTTGTGGCATTTTTTAACTTTTGCAAGCATGTCTCCCGTTACTCCTGCTTTTTTCGCGACCTCTGTTCCTTTTATATTGGCAATAAATTCTTCTGCGGTTAGAGGAAGCATACATAATGTGGATAAAAGTCCGCAGTTGTTTTTGATTTTATCGTTTAGACCTTGGCCTTCTTCTTTTTTGTCTGTTAAGAGTGCTGTTGCTGAAACTGCTAAAGGACCGAATATAGCAAGAGGATTTCTTATCTGGGCAAGTGTTTTTATCAGAATATTTGAGGATTTGCTGTTGAGTTTATGTTGGATTTCGTGGAACATTGGCGCTCCGAATTTCTCGAAATTACATACAACTGCATTTTGCGCAGGGGCAAAGAACGCATTTTCGCCTTTAACAACCTGATTAATAGTTTTATCCGTATCACTTTTTAGGTGAATGATACGAAATAATATTTTTGCAATCTTTTCGCCATATTTTTCCCCAATTCTTTCGGCTTTTGGGTTAACAGGTTGCTTTCTGCTGCGTTTTCTCTCCTGTTTTTTTTGTTCTAAGCCGTCTTCTAAGAATTTTTTTACTGAATCTTTTGTTTTTTCGTTTAAATCAATAACTTTGACATCGTTTTCCAGATGATTTTGTCTGATAGCATTTTCTATATATGGTCGATAACCGCCGCCTTGAATTTTTTTGAATTCACTTTGTATATACTTACCCATAGGATATTTAAGCGCTTTTTTAAGATAGGGTTCAGCCTCCCAGGCAGCAACTGTCCCTGCTGTTCCAATAGCGAAATTTCTTAAACTAAAGTCATTGTTTTTAGTTGTACACATTAATTCTACACCTTCTCTTATATAAAGATTTTTTAGGTGTAAAAATTGCCTTTGTATAACAAATTATTACATATAATTAATATTCCCGAGCTCTAAGTCTTTGTTAAACTCGCGAATTATATCAGACGATATTTTCCAGTTAATTTTTCCGTTAGGATATTTAATATAATGTTTGGTTGAGCATAATGTTGAAACATAGCATGCGTCAAGAACATTCATAAATGATATGTCTACGCTCATGTTTTCACAGTGGTATTTGTCTATATACGAGTTTATGTATTCAATAGCCTCCGAGGGGGTTTGGGTATTCGGAGTTACTATATCATTCTGGGGTAATAGTTGTAACATGTATATTCCTTATCTACAATTATATAGACGGCAGTTTTTTTAGGTTATTGAATTAGAAATAAATAATATCCTTCGTATAGATGACATGAGTTGTTAACTTAATTTAGTATAATCTCTTTGTACAACCGAGGATATTGTATGTTGAAAGATTTGTTTTTTAATATTTACGCACACATGGGCGGAAGTTTGACTTTTTTGTTTTTACTTTTTACCTTTATTATGCTTCCAATCTTAGTATGGATAATCATTGACGGTATTATTAAATACAAAAAAGAGCGTAGGAAGTTTACTATTATAAAAACATTTTTGACTGTTGTTCTCGGGTTTGTTTTATTGCTTCCTGCTGTTGCTGATTTTGTTAATCTTTATGGAACTTTGTTTCAAAATAAAGACGCGCAAGGTTTGGCGGTTAAATTAGCACCAATACCATGGCAAAAAGGTGTTTATTATATAAAAATAGGTAATTCAACTTATACTGAAGACTCGATTGAATACTATACAAAAGCGTATGAACTTATTGGTTCATATAAGTATAAATGCTGGGGCGGGATTCCTCTTCTTAAATACTATCGTTACGGTTTATTAGACATTGCAGCAGAGATTGCAGAAAGTACAAATAATCAAAAAATGTTGGCAAAAATTAAGAAAGAGGCTCAACGTGATTAAAAATTTTATAAAAGATTCTTTAACTTGTATAAGCAAAGATAATTGTTTTGTGCAAAAAGCAATCGGACTTTTCTTGTTTGTGATGTTATATTCTTATTCACAGCTTTTTGCTGTCGGATTATTTAACATCAAATTGCCGTTTTGGAATTATGCAGTACTTTCTTTAGTTGTTTTAGTAGTTATATTTATTATTAACGGTTATAAGGTTGCCTGTATTCAAGGATTAATGGAGCAGGATGAAACAACTGTATTTCCTTATCTTAATATCAAGAAAAACTTTAGGGCGGGGATTAAATATACTCTTGCAATGATGGTTTTTTATATCCCGTTGTTTTATTTGCTGCAAGGATTTTCTTTGTTAGCAGGGTTTAGTATTGCAGTAGAACATGACATGCTTGCGCACTTTGGCTTTCCGTGCATTGTAATGGCAGGTATTTGTATTCTTGCTTCAATATTTTATAATTTTGTATGTTTAATTGGTTTTAATCGAATTTACTGCGAAACAGAAAACTGGTTATCGTTTGTAAAATTTAAAGAATTATTTGTTTTAATAAAATCTGATTGGAAGAAATATCTTACAGCTGTTTTAATTCTTTTTGTAATTAATATTTTAAATATAACGCTTTTATTAGGCTTGAAAAGCTTCGAACTCGGTTATTTGAGTATCGTGCCGGCTGCTCTTTTAGCTTTGTATGAGTTTTATGTAAAAGTTTATGTGACAGCGAAGTTTAAAGGATATCAAGCGGATCAACATCAATTGCAAGCTTAATATCTTTTGGCAAAGTAATTTTGTCCATAAATTTGGAAACAAAATCGTGACCTTTTTGTGAAAGCTTGTTTTTGATTAAAATCTGGAAACGGTAGTATCCGTTGATTTTTGAGATAATACAAGGCGTTGGGCCGAGAGTTTCCAGATACTCTGTAAACCCGAATTTTTCTGTCATAGTAACTAATCTCATCGCAATTTCCATTGCGGATTTTTCTGCACGGAAATTATTTTGAGATGACAAAATCAAACGGATTATCTGGCTGAACGGAGGGTAGTCAAACTCCTGCCGGGCTTTGATTTCGGTTTCAAAGAACTTGTCGTAATTCTGTGATTTTGCGGTCTGAAATGCGTAATAATCAGGGTTGTAAGTCTGGAATAAAACTTTTCCTTTGTATTCACCTCTTCCTGCACGTCCCGCAACCTGCGTGAGCAATTGGAACCCGCGTTCTGAGGCTCTAAAATCAGGTACAGAAAATCCTGTATCGGCGCTTATTACACCAACGAGTGTTACGTTAGGGTTGTCTAAGCCTTTTGCAATCATCTGGGTTCCGACCAAGATATCTATTTCACCTTTTTGGAATTTTCCTAAAAGTTCAATGTGTGCATTCTTTTTGGTCAGAATATCGCTGTCGATTCTTTCTACGCGGTAGTCAGGAAACAGTTCTTTTACCAGAATTTCAATTTTCTGAGTACCGCTGCCTGAATTAGAAAGCGCATCGCTTCCGCATTGAGGACAAAAATCAGGGAAGCTCATTTCTTTTGAGCAATAATGACATTTGAGCTTCTTCCCGTCAGCGTGCCAAACCATCGGTATTGAACAATCAGGACACTCTACTACTGTCCCGCAGGCTTTACATTGTGTGTAAGTTGAGAACCCGCGTCGGTTCATTAGTAAAATGACCTGTTTCCCGTTTTCTACAGCTTCTTTTATTTCGGTTTGTAACGGTTTCGAAATGATACTGCGATAAGCTGCTTTTCCGTACTCTTGCATGTTGATTACTTCGGGCTTTGCTAAAGGTGCATTGTTAAACCGTTTCAGCATTTGGAAAATATTATTGTTGTTCTGCGCAAAGTAATAAGTCGAAACATCAGGGGTTGCAGAACCCAATAAGAGCGGTGCCTGATGGAATTGTGCAAGTCTTCTTGCGACAACGCGGGCGTCATATCGCGGAGCAGGATTTGTTTGTTTGTAAGCTCCCTCGTGTTCTTCGTCAATAATAATTAATCCAATATTCTGTAATGGTGCAAATACAGCAGAACGAGCACCTGCAAGGATTCGGATTTCATTGTTGTATAGTCTTTGCCAAACGTCATATTTTTCTCCGTCAGAAATACTGCTGTGCCAGATTGCAACATCTTTGATACCGAATTTGCGCGCAAGACGTTTTGTCAGTTGGGAGGCAAGTGCAATTTCAGGTGCCATAAATAAAACATTTTTTCCAGAATCCAAAACGTCTTTGATTAATTTGAAATAAACTTCAGTTTTACCAGATGCGGTTACACCGTGAAGAAGAATCGGATTAGGTGATTTTAATTTGCCTCGGATTCCTTCATAGACTGCCTGTTGGTCAGCAGATAGTTCAAATAACGGCTCAACTTCCACATCTTTAAATATTGTGAGCGGATTCCTGTAAACGTATTCTAAACTGATTTTAACATAGCCTGCTTCCGCAAGTTTTTTCATTGTTGCACGTGTGGTTTTGGCTTTTTCTTCAAACTCGATTAGAGGAGATTTTCCTTCTGTTTTAAGAAGTTCTAAAACCTCTTTTTGACGTTTTGTCAGCCCTTCAAAATCATCTTTAATCAATTCGACTGATTGTTCTGTTTTAGAATTTTTCTCAATCAGTTTCATTGGTATTGCTGCATTCAGTACCGTTACAAAATCTGTGCAATAATAATTCGCAACCCATTCGAGGAGTTTGAGGTATTTTATTGAAAACAAAGGAGTTTCGTCTAAAATACGGTTGATTTTCTTGGCTCTTATTCCATCAGGTAAATAGTCCGAAAATCCGACAATAAATGCATTAATTAATCCCTGACGTCCGAACGGCACGAGAACAGCCTGTCCGATTTGGATAATTTCCTTCATCTCGTCAGGTATTATATAGCTGAATGTTTTTACTCCCAACCCTTTGATATTTACTAAGACCAACGCGTATTTCATTTAAACTGCGGTTTTCTCCTGTTTAACATTATTCATAGGGTTCCAGCTGTCTTCCTGATTATTATTAATCAAATCAAGATAAAACTGTTCTTTATAATTAAGAAGCTCAAGTTGTTGCTGCAATTCTTCCATTTGAGCTAATGCTTTTGTTTTTGTATCTATAATGATTTGATAGCGTTCGTTGATTGTAGAATCACCTTCAATGCATAAATCAATATAGCGTTTTACGGATTTGCCGTCGACGCCGACTGAGCGCAGGCATTTAACCATTTTAACCCAGCCTAAATCGCTTTCGGAAAAAAGTCTAACATTGTTTTTATCTCTGCTCAAAAAAGGGAATAAGTCGTTTTTAGCCCAGAATCTGAGCGTGTGTTCGGAAATTCCCATCATATCGGCAACTTCTTTTACTGTATACATATCAATTACTCCTCTAAGAAAATTATATCATGAATATCTTGACTGATAGCTGCTCTAAGGAGTTAAAATATTAAAAAACTTGATACATTATATGGAGAGTAATATGAAAAAAATACTGGCTTTACTTTTATTAGCGTCTCTGGTTGCAGGGAACTCAGTTTCGGCAGCTGTATTAAATCAGAAAGGAAATAAATCCATGGCAAAAATAGTTCAAACAGCAGGGCGTAATCAGCTTGGTAATTTTGCACCTGAATTTGCACATTTTAATGATGATGTTTTATTTGGCGAAAACTGGAATAATCAGGATATTGATGTTAAAACACGCAGTATTATAACGGTTGTATCTCTGGTTTCACAGGGTATTGCAGATTCATCTTTAAAACACCACATGCAAAATGCAAAAAATAACGGTGTTACAAAAGAAGAAATCGCGGCAATTCTTACGCATAACGCTTTTTATGCAGGATGGCCGAAGGCTTGGGCGGCATTTAATACAGCTAAAGAGGTTTGGACTGATGATGCTCCTGTTTTAAGTGAAAAAGAAAAATATGCAAAAACAATAATGTTTCCTATTGGAGAACCGAATGATGCATATGCAAAATATTTTACAGGTCAGAGTTATTTAGCTCCTATTTCTACATCACAGGTAAAAATGTTTAACGTAACTTTTGAACCAAAATGCCGTAATAACTGGCATGTACACAAAGCGGCTCAAGGCGGCGGACAAATGTTAATCGCTGTCGGCGGACGCGGATATTATCAAGAATGGGGAAAAGCTCCTGTTGAGATGAACCCGGGAGATGTTATAAATATTCCTGCAAATGTTAAACACTGGCACGGTGCTGCTCCTGACAGCTGGTTTTCGCATATTGCAGTATCAATAGACGGGGTTGATACTTCCAATGAATGGTTAGAACCTGTTAGTGATTCAGAATACAACAAGTTAAAATAAGAGGGTAAGATGATTAAAAAAATACTGATTTGTTTATCATTATTAATGATAGGAGGAACTTTAATGGCACAGGCAAATGGCTGTTCTTGGGATAAAACTTTTCCTAAGAGTGATAAAGTAAATGTTCAAAAAGTTTGTTTTAAAAACCGTTACGGTATAAATCTGGAAGGCGATTTATACATCCCGAAAAACGGACAGGACAAAATGGCTGCAATCGCAATTTCAGGACCTTTTGGCGCTGTGAAAGAACAAGCCTCAGGATTATATGCACAGACTCTTGCAGAACGAGGATTTGTAACTCTTGCATTTGATCCTTCATATACGGGCGAAAGCGGAGGAGAACCGAGATATATGGCTTCTCCTGATATTAATACTGAAGATTTTATGGCAGCAGTTGATTTTCTATCTGTCCAAAATAATATCGACCCTGAAAAAATCGGTATTTTAGGTATTTGCGGCTGGGGTGGAATGGCTCTTAATGCAGCTGCTTTGGATACAAGAGTAAAAGCAACCGTAACTTCTACAATGTATGATATCAGCCGTGTTAGAACTTATGGTTATTTTGATAAAACTGATGAAAATGCACGCTATGAAATGAAAAAATCTTTAAATGCTCAAAGAATTGAAGATTTTAAATCAGGTACTTACAAAAGAGGCGGCGGAGTTGTTGACCCGCTTCCTAAGGATGCTCCTCAGTTTGTTAAAGATTATTATGCATACTATAAGACCAAAAGAGGATATCATTCGCGTTCTTTGAATTCTAATGAAGGCTGGAATGTTACAGGATGTCAGTCATTTATGAATCAACCGATCTTGGCGTTTGCTGATGAAATCCGAAGCGCAGTATTGATGATTCATGGCGAAAAAGCACACAGCAGATATTTTTCGGAAGATGCTTTTAAAAAGTTGAAAGGTGAAAATAAAGAATTAATGATTATTGAAGGCGCAAATCATGTTGATTTGTATGATAATTTTGAAAAAATACCTTTTGATAAAATTGAAACCTTTTTTAGAACTTATTTAAAATAATGGAGGCAGCATGAATATTTTATTAATTAACGGAAGTCCGCATGTAAACGGAAATACGGCTTGTGCTCTAAAAGAAATGGCAAAAGTTTTTGAAGAAAATGGAGTCAATTATGAAATTATAAACGTAGGTCAAAAAGATGTCAGAGGTTGTATTGCCTGCCGCAAGTGTTATGAAACGGGTAAATGTGTTTTTGATGATATTGTGAACGAAACTGCACCTAAGTTTGAAAAAGCAGACGGAATAGTGGTTGCTAGTCCTGTTTATTATGCTTCTGCAAACGGAACTCTTGTTTCCTTCTTGCAAAGATTATTCTTTAGTACTTCTTTTGATAAATCGATGAAAGTTGGGGCAAGTGTTGCTGTAGCAAGACGCGGTGGATGTTCTGCAACTTTTGATGAATTGAATAAATTTTTTACAATCTCTAATATGCCTGTTGCTTCAAGTCAATACTGGAATAGCGTTCATGGACGAGAAGCAGGTGAAGCAATGCAGGATGAAGAAGGTTTGCAAACAATGAGAGTTCTTGCCAGAAATATGATATTTATGATTAAGAGTATTGAGTTAGGTAAACAAACTTACGGAATACCTGAAAAAGAAGAACGGGTTTTTACTCATTATATTAGATAACCAAAAGGCGGCTCGTGAAACGAGCCGCCTTTTTTCTATAAGAGATTTTTTACATCTTCAGCTATTAGTTCCTTTTTCAATCGGTATCGTTTATATAACTCATCCAAAGGTACACGGTCTGTAAACTCTTTCTTAGCTCCATAGTTCAATACTTTCATATCAGAGTTTCCGTAGAATCTTGCAACCTTTTCGCCAAACCCGCCGTCAAGCTCACCGTCTTCAAGAGTTATGACAAGTTCATGGTCTTTTTTGAGTTCTTCAAGAAGTTCAACATCTAATCCTGTCATATATACAGGGTTGATTAATGTTGCATTGAATCCAAGCTCTTTTTTAACTTCTTGAGCTAAACCGAAGAAATTACCTAATCCTAAAATGGCAACTTTTTCTCCTTTTTCAACTACTTTGAATTTGTTTAAAATAGAGTAATCAGTTGTATCTTCAACTCCTGTTGAGTTCAAACCGCACATAGGAACACGGATTGCTACAGGATTTTCTGTTTGTTCAACAGACCAGTCAAGCATTCTTAAGTATTCTTCTTTGTTTGTTGGTGCAAGATAAACCATATTTGGAATATTTGAAATTAAAGGAATATCAAATGTGCAAAGGTGTGTTGCGTCTGCGCCTGATATTCCGCCCCAGTAAACAAGCATTGTTATCGGGGAGTTATTTAGGCATAAGTCTTGAGACATTTGGTCATAGGTTCTTTGGATGAACGAGCTCATAACTGCAAAAATTGGTTTAGCTCCGCCTGTTGCAATACCAGATGCGCAAGCAACTGCGTGTTCTTCTGCAATACCTACATCAAGATATTGTTTGCCCATTTGTGCACGAAAATCTTTGTCAAATCCAAATACCCCAGGAGTTCCCGCATTGATTGCAATAACTGTTTTATCTGTTTTTGCTTTGTTTAAAATGTATTCACGTGTGATTGATGTATAGCTTTCTTCAAAAACTGCTTCAGACTTGTCTTCATCTAAGGTGTGAGGCAGAATCCAGTGGAAGTTTTCACGGTTTTCTTCTGCAATTTTACAGCCCTTCCCTTTTTGTGTGCAGATATGAACAACAACAGGACGGGTTGAGTCTTTTACATTTTTGAACGCTTCTATAAGTTTTTCTACATTGTTTCCTTCTTTTACAAGAACATAATCAAAACCTAATGATTTGAAAAAGTTGCATTCTGCTTTGCCGTCAGTTTCTCTTAAAAGTTTTAAGTTGTCATAAAGTCCGCCGTGGTTTTCTGCAATTGATTGGTCGTTATCGTTTACTACAACAATAAAGTTTGAACCGAGAACCACAGCGTTATCAAGTCCTTCTAGAGCTTCGCCACCGCTTAATGAGCCGTCGCCGATTAGTGCAATAATATTTCCTTTTTCACCTTTAAGGTCGCGTGCTTTAGCAAGACCAGAAGCTAATGATACGGAGGTTGAAGTGTGACCTACTTTGAAGAAATCGTGTTCACATTCTTCCGGTGCGGTGTATCCTGTGTATTTTCCGTATTTGTCAGGGTCTGTGAAACCTTCTTTTCTTCCTGTAAGCATTTTGTGCGGATAGCATTGGTGAGATACATCATATACTATTTTATCTACAGGCGAGTTGAATACATAATGCAGGGCAATTGTTGCTTCAACTATACCCAGATTCGGGCCGAAGTGTCCGCCGGTTGTGTTAACTTTTTTTATAATAGTTTCTCTTATTTCATCAGCAAGAGTATTCATTTCTGATAAAGATAAGTTTTTTACGTCGTTAGGTGAATTAACCTTGTCTAAAATCATAAATCTTTCTCCTTCTTTAATGTACTTAATTATTATATATCTTGATAGCTGCTCTAAAGCAATAGGGGTGGACTAAATATATGATTTTTTCTCGTCACTCTCCTCTAAATGAATGATTTTCAAAAATCTCTTTATTAAAAATTGTAAATAGTACTATATAATGTTATTAGTACATTTGACTTTTTTTTAAGTCTCATTAAAACAATAACAACAACAAAAAACAGGAGATACCGCTATGGGTATGGCAGCATCGCAAGCCAGATATTTAGCTCTGGTTGCAAGAAAATCTAATTGTGAATACGAAGGTCAGCAAATCAACCAGGCTCGTACCGTGCTGTCAAATCAGAGTGCAAATCTGTTTAATCAGATGTTAGGTTTAAAGGTTCCCGTTCCACCGAGCACTTCGGATTATACAAAAGCTATTTATACATACAAAGACGGTATTGGAACAGAAACCAAACTTGAGAACTGGCAGCAGCTTTCTTATGCTGATCCTGATTATAACTATGTTGTAACCCGAAGCTACAGCACCAGACGCTATACTGGTTCTATCAAGAAAATGAATGACCCTCAGGTTCAGTTTACTAACGGTATCGCATCAGCAGCGGATATTAGAGATGCAGAAGCAGCTGTAGCCAGAACTAAAGCTGCTTATGAAGCAGCTATGAAAAGTAGTGAAGATGCAAAAACTAATCTTGATAATATACAAAAACGAATTAGTGAGATTAAAGCAAATCAAGCGAAGTTATCAAATTACGCTTCTCCGTTAGATAATATTACTAAATGTGAGTATAAATCCGGTACGGAGACAGCTCCGTTAGATGAATATGAGGTAACAACATTAGGTGGTACGCCTCCAAAGGCAACGCTAACTACTTATAAAAATTTCTCTACACTAACTCCTGCCGAACAAGAGGATATAAAAAATAGTATTGAAATTCAAGGTTTGATAAATAATAATGCTATAACAGCAGACGATTTAAGCAACTATTATTTTAATGTTAATGATAATGACGGTTCATTTACTTTTATTAAAGGTAGTGATTTGAATACTCTGACTATAGCAAGTGGATTAGCCGGTAATACAGGTCTTGAAAATGTTTCGGTAGATAGTTTCCAAAGTGGATACATAAATACTAAATTATCAGATTATCAGAAGGATTTAAACCCTCTATTGCCTTTGCTAACATTAGCTCAAACAGGCTATGATAATGCACAGACAGCAGTTGAGCAGACAGAAGCTGATTATAATGCGGCATTAGAAGCATATAACGGACTTCAACACCCGACTTATATCGGTAACTGTGACCTTGTTCCTTTGGCAGAATTAAACAAAGACCAAAAAGCAGAAATTGATCAGGTTATTGCTGATATGAAAGGACAAGGGTATGACACTAATATTGAAAAATGTTTTGATGAAAATGGTAACTATTTAGGCGGTATTTACTCATTTAAACTAAATGGCGTTACTTATTATACAACTTATGAAGATTTAGAAACATCATACAATAGCGGTACAGGTCCTAATAATATTGATGGTCAAACCAAATTACCATATTATAATGCAAGTTATATAGATACCAAAATTGAAGAAACTGAAAAAGCGCTTGTTGAGACAGACGGTCAAGGCAGATTCACAAGTATAAGATTTGAAGATGATTCGGTTGTTTATACTTTGAATATGGGTACTGAAACCGATGAGGCTGCTTATCAGGATGCAATGAACCAGTATTATTATGATAATGCTGTATATGACAAAACAATTCGTGATATCAACGCTAAGACATCTATAATTCAGCAGGAAGACCAACAGCTTGAATTAAGGTTGAAACAGCTTGATACCGAACAAAGTGCTCTATCTACCGAAATGGATGCAGTTAAAAAGGTTGTCGACGATAACGTTGAATCATCCTTCAAGACATTCGGCGGCTAGGGGTAAAGGGGTAACCAACCCTCTCGGACCCACCGGTAGTCCGTTCCAAAGGAGCACGGACGGATAATAAAATAAACCGGTAGAATAGCGGAATGTGCTCCGCCCAAAGGTTAAAAAAATGGCATATAAGAATGATGGATACTTAGTAATAGCGAATAGATACGGATCGGCTTCGGGCGATGCGAAAGCTATGCTGTATGAAACTTATGACAGATTGAGAGACCTGACTGTTTCGGGTTCGGCTTCATCAGGTACAGGTTTTGAAGCAGCGGGCGGATTTTTGTATCAGTTAGCAAGTTTATTTGCTCCATCAGCTTTTATGACTACATTAGGCGGTACAACCGCAATGAATATTCCAGGTACTTCTTACTGGTCACAATACACAGGCGGTAATGGCGGATTAACAGGAAACTATTCATCTTTTGGTGTTAACAGTTTAGGTCATTATTCAGGATTCCCAAGCGGTTATGCTTCAAGACTAAGCGGTTATACTACAGGCGGTGCTGCGGGTTTAGGCGGTAGTTTAATGTATGGTTATGGCTCATCAAGCGGTTCGCCGACAGGTTTTGCATCAGGTATCGGAAGTATTGCAGATATTGCAAGTACGGCAGCTTATGGTATCGGGACTGCTAACGGTTATGGAATTGGTGCTTCAAATATATTGATGCCTCTTGCCGGTATTGTTTCAGGCTGGGGTGGTATTATGACCGCTGCAGCTCCTTATTTGGGTGAATTTGGTTTACCTGCGGTTGTTATGGGGAACTTAATGCAAGGTACAACATCAGCTGCACTTTCTGCTTATCAGTCAGTATCTCAGAATGTTTTATCAAACGCTGATACAATACTTTCACAAAAAGTTGCGAACATAGAAACCGTATGTAAAATGCTTGATACACAATCAGATATTGTAAGAAAAATGCTTAAAGATGAACTTGAAGGCAACAGTAAAGAAATTGATAACTTGTAGTGGTTGAATAACTATGCAGCATAGAACTTTTTTTAGAATAATGATGGATAATTTATTCGTAAACAATGCTTTGTGCAAGGCATTGGCTTCTCTGGTAAATTTTTGTAACGAACAGAGCTATTTTTCTCAAAAAAGATTAAAGTTTTTGGAAAAAATGCCGTTAACTAATAAAGAGCAAGATAGTGTTTATAAAACCAGGTTTATTTTTAACAGTACACAAACTTCCGGGAGAAGCTTTAAATAGCATGTTAACAAATGTAACAAAAAGATTTAGAATACAGCAATTAAACGGATTTACATGTTTTATAATACATGTAGACTCTAATTGTGTAGGAGAACGTACCTATGCGTGAAGAGCTGCAAGATACATTCAAACGGTTCACAAACTTTATGAACTTTGCTCAATCGTTTTTCAGACGGAATAACCCGTTCAAAGCACTGCTCATGAGTTTGCTGGGAAGCCTAAAGGACATGCTTACCATCAGGCAAAAACTAAAAATGGCGAAGTACCGTGTAAATTACCATAAGCACCAGCTCTACAAAATGGAAAGCTTAATTGCTGAAAGTAACGAACACACATTCCTGAAAGGCAAGAACCTGAACGAACAAAGATAAAGACCGGAAGGACAAGTGTTATGGGATTAATTACGTCAACTTTCAGAATGATGTACCTGACAGCGTACCAGATGACGTTGGAAACAAAAATCCAGTGGATTGCAACTGCAAAGATGGAACTTGTTGCTTCTTCGGATGAAATTCTTTCATTAGGAAACGACTTAGACCCTGAGAACCCTGCCGTCAAACAGCTGGAAGCCCGACGAGATAAGTTATCACAGTTAGAAAAACGCCTTGATTTACAGATGCAGGAATATCAGAGCAGATTGAGTATGGTGAAAGCTGAACTGGATTCTTGTAAGGGTGCAGTTGATAGTGCAATTTCAAGGTCTTTCTCATATCAATTGTAGGTGAAAAATGAAGCTTGATGCAATTAAACTACATAAGATTGAGCAAAACAGATTTAATAATGTAACCCCGATAAAAAATTCTACGATTTCTGAGTCTCAGGATCTGGAAATTCCTGCCAAGCAGGCAGTTTATGCTTCACATCTGGGATTTAAGGGCGGGAAACAGCTTTCTGCTTTAATGAATGATTATAAATGGTTTGTTTCACATGATAAACTTCCTGCAATAGAATCTTTTCTTAAGTTAGATGCGCCTGCTGAGAATATGGAATCTTTAATTAGACATATTCTTACTGATGAAGCTGCTGGCTATGATTTTATTGATAGTATAATTTCTCATCCGCGTAAGATTAAGCATTATGTGCAGGATTTGAAAGCAAAATTGCCGCAAAATACTGATGTTTTGAATATTTTTTCTTTTGGAAATCCATATAAAACAGCGCATGAAAGATATATAGCAACAAGAGTTAGAAATGCTTCATCGGTTTCAGAATTATTAAAGATTCGACCTGACTGGGATGAAAAAGTTTTATTGGAAAAACATCGTGAACTGTACCATAATAATGATTTTGAGCTTGGTGTTGTGCCTGATAGTATTGGCAGAGAGAACTACCAAGATATTGTAACTTATTTACGCAACTTTGCTGATATCGGGTTTAAAACAAAGAAATCAATATCGGATTTGAATCTGAACGGGCAAATTTTTCAGTTTGAAAATTTTATTGACGGTAAATCTGATAAAAATGTTTTTAAAATAACAACTCCAAGTGGTGAGTCTTTTATTCTTAAGATGGCAAATCCTGAAGCTCGCGGTTTGAATAAACCTTTTGCTCTGGGTACGCTAGCTATGATCGATACATATCTTACACGAAATAATTGTAGAAATTCAGCACCTATCAGATATTATCATCATGATTCCAATACTGCTTTATATGATTATATAGAACATAATACCGCAGATTCAAAGTTAAAACAGTTGCATGAATTTGTTATAAATATGCCTGATTTTGCGGACTTAGGTCTAAGGCAAAATGATACTGTTGGTGCTAATAATTATTTTAAACTTGAAGAGAATCAAAAAGCTATGCAGCATACTTATGATTTTCAGTATGGTGTAGATCATAATGAATTAGTTTCTGTAGATAACGACCATGTAACATACGAACAGCTTTTATGTCCTGTTGATTATGTTTTTAATAAATCATTGCCTTGTGAAATGCAGATGTTTTTCTAGGCATGAATTATTTTATCGACAGGGATATCAAAATTTTCGGGATAAACTGTTTTTACAATAAGTTTTGATGGGATGCAAACTATTTTTGTACAAGGTTTGTTTGCTAAAAATCTGTCGTAGAATCCTCCGCCATAGCCTAATCTGTAATTGTTTTTATCAACTGCAAGAGCAGGAACTATTATAAGGTCAAGGATTTTATTTGATGGCTCTGTTAGAGGCTCTTTTGTTTTAAAACAGGATTCACAGAGCTCATCTTCTTTATAATAAGGACAGCAGAGCAGGTCCTGACCTTCTATTTTGGGAAGGTAGAAGTTTTTATTGTCATCAAGCAGGGAAAGCAGGTTAACTTCATCGTCTTTCGGGTAAAAAATCATAATATTTTCAGCTTGTTTGTATTCTTCTGTTTGACGCAATTTTTCTACAAGTTTTTTGCTAATAGCTTGCATATCAAGCTTTTTTCGTTCTTCTTTTGCCCATTTTCGAAGATTCGGTTTCATCTATACGATTGCTCCGTGCGACGCGTCTTGTACGGTTCTTGCGTATTTTGCAAGATAGCCTGATTTAACTTTGCATTCTTTTGGTTTGAAGTTTTTGCGTCGTTCTTCCAGAATAGAATCTTCAACTTTGAGCTTAAGCGCTCGTTTGTTGATATCAATTTCTATAATATCGCCATCTTCAATAAGTCCGATTACGCCGCCGTCTGCTGCTTCAGGACAGATGTGTCCAACGCAGATTCCGCGTGTTCCGCCTGAAAATCTTCCGTCAGTAATCAATGCAGCTTTTGTTCCTAAACCTTTTCCGACGAGGAGTGATGTTGGAGCAAGCATTTCTCTCATTCCCGGGCCGCCTTTAGGACCTTCGTAACGGATAACAATTACGTCACCTTCTTTGATTAAATTGTTTTCCAAAGCAGACATTGCTTCTTCTTCCGAGTCAAAAACTTTCGCTTTGCCTGTGAACTCATAACAGCTTTCATCAACCGCTGAAATCTTAATAACAGACCCGTTTGGTGCGATATTTCCGCGTAGAACTCCAAGTCCCGGTTTTGTGGTAAACGGTTCATTATAATTGTGGATTACAGAGCTGTCTGTGTAAGCATCCTTGACAAGTTCACTTGCTGTTTGAAGAGTTACACCTGTTGAGTCTTTAAACAGCGGTAAATCCCTTAGTAATACTTTTAAAAGCGCATTTATTCCACCTGCCTGATAGAATCCGCTCATTGTGATATTAGAAGAAGGTTCAAGTTTAACAATTTGATGGATTTTTCCTGAAAGTTCTTCAAAATCAGTAAGGCTGACATCTATTCCTGCTGCGTTTGCTAGCGCTAATATATGCAGGAAGGAGTTTGTTGAACCGCCTAGAGCTAAGTCGGCAATAATAGCATTTCTTAGGGTATCTTTTGTAATAATATCAAGCGGTTTTTTATCTTGCTTAACAAGTTCAACTATCTGAATGCCGCTTTCAAATGCAATTCTGCGTTTGTGTGAAGAAACAGCTGCGGATGTTGCACAGAAAGGAAGACTCATTCCCATAACTTCCGTTAAACAAGCCATTGTGTTAGCAGTATAAAGTCCCTGACAAGAACCTGCTGACGGACAGGAAGCTTCTTCAAGCTCAATTAAACGCTGTTCATTGATTATACCGTCACGGTATTTCCCGATTGCTTCAAATGCACCTTTAATCATTGTAAGTTTTTCGCATTTGCTTTCACCATCAAGCATAGGGCCTGCAGTTACAATGATTGATGGAATATTTAATCTTGCTGCGGCGATAAGCATTGCAGGTGTGATTTTGTCGCAATTAGAAAGAAGTACAAGTCCGTCTAATTGATGTGAGTTTGCAACAGTTTCGATACAGTCTGCAATAAGGTCGCGTGAAGGAAGGGAATATCTCATTCCGTCGTGCCCCATTGCAATGCCGTCACAAACAGCGGGCACTCCGAATATAAATGCTTGTCCGCCGCCCGAATGAATACCTTTTTCAATCTGTCGTTCCAAATCGCGCATTCCGATATGTCCGGGAACTAAATCCGAAAACGAACTGGCAATACCGATAAACGGTCTGTCCATACTCTTTTTGCTAACACCTGTTGCCATTAAAAGGCTTCTGTGTGGTGTGCGTGCAATCCCTTTTTTTATACTGTCACTTCTCATTGTTATGTCCTCACTAAAAAAGATTTTATCATAACAAGTGTCAGACTACAAAAATAGATTTAGCCACCCAAGAAAGAGCTATACTGATTTTGGAATTTAGATATAATCATATCCATCGCCTTGAACTTAGCCTCAAGTC
>JAMPIM010000001.1:0-114834 GCA_023662705.1 Candidatus Gastranaerophilales bacterium
ATTAGAAGATACAAAAAAATTAGCAGAAAAATTTGCAAATCTTGTTAAAGAAAAAGGCTGTTTTGTAAATCTTTTTGGTGAAATCGGTGCAGGAAAAACTGCATTGGTAAGGCTAACGGCAGAGGCTCTCGGAGTAAAGGAAAAAGTTACCAGTCCGAGTTTTGTTATCCTTAATGAATATCATAGTGCTTCTATTCCTGTTTATCACTTTGATTTATATAGACTTGAACACGCAGGAATTTCGACTATTACGGATGAATTGAGAGAATATTCCGAAGGTAAAAAGATTACTTTTGTTGAATGGGCAGAGTTTTCTCAAGGTGAACTTCCTTTTGAAAGAATTGAAATTAATGTTACTTATGATGATGACGATTGCAGAAATTATGAATTCAAATCCGTCGGTGAAAAAAATAATTATGTTATAGAAGGATTAAAAAATTGAGAATGCTTTCTTTTGACACCTGTCTTGATAAGACTTATGTAACTTTATTCGACGGGGAAAAGTTTAATAATAAAATAATTTTATCGAATGATGGAAACTATCATTCTGCTTATTTGATTTCGACTATTGTTGAAATTTTGAAAGAAGCATCAATGACACCTGAGGATTTGGATTGTATTTCGATTGATATCGGCCCCGGAAGTTTTACAGGGATAAGAGCTTGTACAACTGTTGCACGTATGCTTGCACAGCAGCTTAATATTAAAGCTGTTGGGATATCTTCTTTAGAAATTCTTTCAAAAATTTTAGGCGGGAACGATTTGGTTGCATTAGACGCAAGAAAAAACAAAGCTTATGTTTATGACGGAAAAGTCCTTGGTGCTATTGAACTGGAAGAAGTTGATGAGATGGTGAAAAATCGTCGTTTGATAACTGATAACAGTCTTTTTGACAGATTTAGTGCACTAACTGATGACATAGTTTCTTATCAACAAAACGAGTATCAGCTCGGTGAAATTCTTGCTAAATTAGCACTGGAGAAAATAAAAGAGGGAGAAAATACAGATTGGCGTAATTTAAAACCATTGTATATCCAACCGCCTCCTGTATTTGGCAGATAAGAATGAAAGAATCCAAACAAATAATTGCTTTAATGTCAGGAACTTCCTGTGATTCAATCGATGCAGGACTGTGCGAGGTTTATCCCGATTTATCGTGCAAGTTGATAAAAGGGATTAATCATCCTTATTCTGAACATATTCGTGCAAAGATTTTTTCTGCATTCAGAGGTGATATTAATATTAAAGAACTTTGTCAGTTGAATTTCGCAGTTGGAAAATGTTTTGCTGATGCTGCAAATATCTTGATTGGTGAGTTTGGAAAACCGGACTTGATTTCTTCTCACGGGCAAACGGTTTACCACTATCCGTTTGATGAAAAACTTGATAATATTTCCTTAAAAAGCACTCTTCAAATTGGTGAGAGTTCTGTTATAGCGCGTGAAACCGGCTGTACTGTTATTTCTAATTTCCGCGAAAAAGATATTGCTTACGGTGGTCAAGGAGCACCATTGGTTTGTTTTGCGGATGAAAAATGGTTCCGCAATTCACTTGTACAGAACATTGGAGGAATATCAAATGTTACTGTAGTTTCGGATGACTGTGATACCTTCGGTTTCGATACAGGCTGCGGTAATATTATGATTGATTATTGTGTGCAAAAATTCTTTGGGCAAAAATACGATAAAGATGGAGAAATTGCAGCATCAGGAACGGTTTGTGATACTTGGCTTGACTGTCTGTTACAGGATGAATACTATTTTATGGCGCCTCCAAAAACTACGGGTCGTGAGTATTTTTCAACTAAATATATCGAAAATATTCTAAGAATTGCACCGCCTGAACCAAAGGATATTATTGCAACTTTAACAGCTTTGACTGCCAAAACTATTGCACAGGCTTACGAAAGATTTGTTTATCCGTGTATTAGTGTTGACACTGCCGTAATCGGCGGCGGCGGAGCTTATAATAAAACAATGATGAAGTTTTTAAGAAATTATCTTCCTAAACGAATAGAACTAAAAACACATGAGGACTTTGGAATTTCAAACAATTATAAAGAAGTTATGGCATTTGCGCTTTTGGCTTATTGTAATTTTTATAATATTCCAAATAATCTGCCATGTTGTACAGGGGCTGAAAAACGTGTTGTTCTCGGAAAGGTGGTTATGCCGTAATGAGTGAATTTAAGACAGAATCGCATTCGGAAGAGCTTGAATTTATTTTCAATCAGGATGTTAAAACTTTTGAAAATGAAATGAATCGTAATTCTGCAATATTACGAGATTTGAAAGCATATTACAGACTTTTAAAAAGAAAAGTTTCAGCATCTTTTGCCAAAAAACTTCCTCAGAATTTTACGAATATATTATATTTGACACTTGATTGTCCGCCTTATACAAAAAATTCTTCAAGATTGGATTCTCCTTTTGAATATATTGATTTGATGCGCAGGCAGTATCCTGAAAACGATATAAGAATAATGATTCCGATAATTAATGAAAGCCAAAAGCCTGAAGGAAGAGCTCTTGTTAAGTTTAGTTTTTTTGTTCAAAACCGAATGGTGGAAGCGGTTGTTTATAAATTCCCTAAAAACAATGAAAATATACAGGTTTATGGAATTCTATCGTCTGCATTTTCTAATTGTAAAAATGTTTCTGAAATCTCAAGATTTCATTATCTTGTACCGTTTATGAAAGCTGTACAAACAGCGGTTAAGAAGCTTAGAATTGATAATTTTATGCCTAATATTATTCACGCGGAAAATATTCCGTTTTTCTTGGGCAGTGAACTTGAAAAATGTTCTTTGGGTAATATAAAAGTTTTACAATCGATTAAGGACTTTACTCAGATTGATATTGCGAAAACAGAAGCGTTTTGGGCTGCGATTAATATTGCGGATAAATCTGCTATGCAAAAAATTTGTAATGATAAAGTTATAAAAAAACTCGTAGCTTCATTGTTTAAGCTTCATAATGCAAAACGCTTTGCTCAAATGAATGTTTGTTTGAGATTTATTTATAAAAACTATTACAAGTTTAGAAAGTTTATTGATAAAGGCGAAGATATTGAAGAAAATGTTATTTTCAGTAAATTGAATGACCGTATTTTGCAGATTTTTCCGCAATTACGTTATGGCGAGGATTCATATTTTAATCCTTATATGCAGACATTAAAATGTGCCGATTATTGGACAGTGATGTCGGAAACCTATTATAATGAGGTATTTAATAATCCGAAGCTTTCAGGTAATATGTATCCGCAGATTGTTAAGACAAAAGAGAAAAGCAATTATCTTTCTTACGGTTTAAATACTGATAAATATGGTTTAAAAGCTCCGAGGGAAACATATTATCCTTTCAATTCCGAGAATTTTAGAGATTATAGAAGCAAAAATAAAACTGCCATATTAAAAGAGTTTAGTGCAGAAAGGATAAGAACTAATTTTGTAGATCCTACATTATTTGATGATGAAGAAGTTACAATAATAGGTTCATTGGATAGTTTTTATGATTCTCCGCTTCTTTTTGCGCATACAACTCCTGAGATTTTTGCAAACGGAGTGGATATTTTGTTTAATACAGTTTTGAAACTGTTTGAACTTCATAAAAGTTTTCAGGTTATCATTTGTATCAAAGACGGATTAAAAGTCGGGTTTATAAAAAGTTGGATAGAGTTTTTGCAAAAAAATAAATATATTCAAGGAAAATGGCTTTTTATTGATGGAAAAATTAACCTGTCGAAGTTTTATGCTTCTTCTGATATGACTTTGATTCCCAGACGTTCAAATTTGAATGTTGCTGAACATTTTCTTGCAATGCATTACGGTTGCGTGCCTGTTGTTTCCAGAAATGGGATTTTGAACGATACAATATCGGATATTTTTGATGATATAACTAACGGCTGCGGTTTAAAAACCAAAAAGAGTCTTTTAACGGAAGAAGATGTAAATGAATTATTTTTGACACCTGTTACAAAGGCATTGCATATTTTTCAGCATAATCCTTCAAGCTGGAATCTTTTGGTAAAGAACTGTTTGTTAAAAGATTGCGATTGGAATTTTGAAATTTTAGAGAAATACAATCAGATTTATAAGGAATTGTTATGAGTAAAATTTCAGTTGGCAAAAATGGTGAACAGGTCGCGCTTGATTATTTAGAAAAGCAAGGCTATAAAATCATCGAGACCAACAAACATTTTTCTCGCCAATGTGAGATTGATATTATTGCTCTTGATAAAGATACGCTTGTTTTTTGCGAGGTTAAAACACGTACAACAACTGTTTGTGGTGTTCCTTTTGAGTCAATTACCAGAGCAAAGTATCAGCACATAAAAACAGGACTTTACTTGTATCTTCAAGAAAATCCTGCTTATAAAAAGTTTAGAATAGATGTAATATCTGTTACTTTGAACCCTGAGTTAAAAATAGAGCATTTAAAAAATTTGTAAGAATTATTTAACCAAAGTAGAGATGAATCTAATAGAGTCGTCAGCTAATTCTTTAACAAAATCTTTAGCGATTTTAGAGAGAGGACGTTGGTCGATTTTGTCAAAAATAGCATAAATTGGGTCGCCGCCGTTGTTGAATCTCATTTGACGGTCTTGTTTATTCAAATAGAAGAAATTGTAATCAGAAGGAATTTCTAAAGCGCCTGCCGGTTTTTTATTTCTTTCGATTGCTGTATATGTTGCTGCCATTTTGTTCTCTCTCTATTTGAATAACTCTTACATATATATAAAGTATATAGTTTTATAAAAATTGCCTTTTTTGTCGGCTACTGTTAAGTTTTGTAAATACGAATTTTTTGGTGTAAAAATCAATAAAGATAACACTTTTGCTAAAAAAGCCTCAAATTATTGATTAAAGTTTTTAAAAAAGATGTCGTAAACAAAATTACGCAGCAGATTTTGCAGCTAGCCAAGTAAGTTTTTTTAGGGATTATATTTAGCAAACAAATTGCTATTATAAATAGCTATGTCAACCAAAGAAAGGAGTATTACTAATGGTGGATTTCAGCAAGATTTCGGCAGACTTGAGAGCAAGAGTGGAGGATGCTTTAAAATTAAATGCCGGAGGAGACAACAAAAAAGTAGATTCAAAAGCAGAGTATGATGCTTTATCTAAACTGCTAAGCGGATGTGACAAAAAATCAGAGGCATATCGTTATATTGACGATTTGATGTTTGACGGTTTGGAAAGTACGCTTATTTCGCCTGCTGTGAGGGCAGAAGTTCGTGATATTATTTCAAGAGGAGATGCAACGCTTGCTGATAGAAAATCTGAAATAGATGATTTGAAAAATTTGAAAAAACGATTGAAACAGTCAGGAGAATTGACAGATGAGGTTAAGACTTATATTGATAAAGTAATTAAACAGCATGCTATAGGTCTTGAAGAAGCTGAAGAAACAAAACCTGAAGTTGAGCAGGAACCAGTAAAACCGGAGCCTCCAACAGCGCAGCCTGAACCAAAAGACCCGCCTAAGACTCAGCCGCAACCAAAACCTGCACCGTCAAAACCTGAAGACGCGAAGGAAGCAGTCGGTAACGGAAACAATGGTCATGGCAACGGTAAAGGCAATGTCGGAAACGGTCACGGCAATGTTGGTAATGCAGGCAGAGACATCAAGAATGGAAACGGTTCTGCTGTCGGCAATGGAAATAAAACATCCGTTGGTAATAATACAAACCAGCATGGTACAGGCAATGTAAGCGGCGATGGTAATTCCGTTAATATTAACACCCAAGCTAAACCACGTGATAAGTACTATAGACCATTTTAAGCTTAAGAAAGGAGTAGAAACTTGTTTAATAATATAACAGGTGAGCTTCGTACAAAAATTAATAATGCGTTAGCTTTAAATAAAAACGGTGATAATAAAAAAGTAGATTCAAAATCCGAATATGACGCACTCTCAAAATTGCTTAGCGGGTGTGAGAAAAATTCCGAGGCATATAATCATATTGACGGGTTAATGATTGAATATACTTCTAAAGGAAACGCTGTTGGAAACCGTAATAACTCTGCTGTGGACAATAATGTTACGCAGGAAGGGGTCGGTAATGTTAACGGGAATAATAATGATGTAACTATTACTATTAATCAGCTGACTATTGACCAATCCAGAGAACGGGGTTCGAGACTTGCAGATATTCTTGTCGGCCTAAGTGACGGTGACGAGTATGCGGAAGTCAGAAGAACCGTGAACAAAGACGCAAATGCTGAAAATGTCATGGAAATTCTGCGCGGGTATGAAGACAGACGTCCAAGTGCCTCAAGTTTTACCAATGGTGACCATTTCTTTGAACAGTTGTTCACTGAATCAGGTTTTGATAGAAAAGATGTAACTATCAAAACAATGGCTAGGCATTTACGCGGTTATTATGCGGCAAAAGGCGGCGCCGGTGCAAATCAGGTAAAGACTATTGACGCCATATTAAATAAGTCCAAGCTTACACAGGAAGATGCCATAAAGCTTGATAGAATCTATATGGCAGAACTTGGTGATTAACGATTTTATTTCCTATGTGAAGCCCCGCGGAGAATTTTCTCCGCGGGGCTTTTTTAAATAATTAATTTTTCCTTAATATTTAAGCAAATTGTTAAAATCTGGTATATAACTATATATGTAGAAGTAAAAATGTTTAAGTAATAGGAGGATTATATTATGGCATTAAAACCATTAGCAGACAGAATTGTTATTAAAGTTATTGAAGATACAGAACAAACTTCCGGCGGAATTTTTATTCCTGACAGTGCAAAAGAAAAACCTCAAAAAGGTGAAGTTGTAGCTGTTGGTGAAGGCAAAACTAACGAAAAAGGCGAAAAAGAGCCTATGGAAGTTAAAGTTGGGGATGTTGTTCTTTATGCTAAATATGCAGGTACAGAAGTGAAAATGGACGGAGTTGAATACAAGATTTTGTCTATTAAAGATGCGTTAGCAGTTATTGAATAGGAGAAAATATAATGGCTAAGAAAATAGTTTTTGAAGAAGAAGCACGTAAATCGCTTCTAAAAGGTATTGACGCTGTTGCCGATGCGGTTAAGGTTACTCTTGGGCCAAAAGGCAGAAACGTTATTTTACAAAAGAAATTCGGTGCACCTCAAATCGTTAATGATGGTGTAACTATCGCTAAAGAAATCGAATTACAAGACGGATTGGAAAATGCAGGTGCACAGCTTCTTAAAGAAGTTTCATCTAAAACAAACGATGTAGCAGGTGACGGTACAACAACCGCTTCTGTTTTGGCTCAAGCTATTGTTAGAGAAGGTTTGAAAAACTTAACAGCAGGTGCTAACCCAATGTCTATGAAACGCGGTATTGATAAGGCTGTTGAAATTTCTATCAACAAGATTAAAGACCTTTCAAGACCTGTTAATACAAAAGAAGAGATTGCTCAGGTTGCAGGAATTTCTGCGGGTAACAACTCTGAAATCGGTGAATTGATTGCAGAGGCTATGGACAAAGTTGGTCACGATGGTGTTATTACTGTTGAAGAAAGCAAATCTTTCGGTACAAACTTAAAAGTTGTTGAAGGTATGCAGTTTGATAAAGGTTATATCTCACCTTACTTTGTAACTGATCCTGAAAGAATGGAAGCTGTTCTTGAAGAAGCTTATGTTCTTTGTGTAAACAAGAAAATCAACTTAATTGCAGATTTAGTTCCTGTTCTTGAACAAGTTGCACGTGACGGCCGTTCACTTCTTCTTATTGCAGAAGATGTTGAAGGTGAAGCGCTTGCAACATTAGTAGTTAACACTATGAGAAAAGTTCTTAGAGCAGTTGCAGTTAAAGCTCCTGGTTTTGGTGACAGAAGAAAAGCTATGTTAGAAGATATTGCTATCCTAACAGGCGGTCAATTGTTCACAGAAGAATTAGGACTTAAACTTGAAAATGTTACAACAGCTATGATGGGGCTTGCAAAACGTGTTACTGTAACAAAAGACGAAACAACTATCGTAGTTGGTGACGAAACAAAAGAAGCAGTTAAAGAACGTGTTAATTTGATTAAGAAACAAATCGAAGCTTCTGACAGCGAATACGACAAAGAAAAACTACAAGAACGTATGGCTAAATTAGCAGGCGGTGTTGCAGTTATCGAAGTTGGTGCAGCTACAGAAATCGAACTTAAAGAACGTAAATTGAGAATCGAAGATGCTCTTAATGCAACAAGAGCTGCTAACGAAGAAGGTATCGTTCCTGGTGGCGGCGTTGCTTTGATTAGAGTTCAACAAGAACTTGAAAACAAATTGAACACTATTGCATTTGATTCAGACGATGAAAAGAGCGGATACAAAATCTTGACAGCTGCTCTTGATGTACCTCTTCGTTCAATTGCATTCAACTCAGGTGCTAAATCTGATGTTGTTGTAGAACGTGTAAGAGCTGAAAAAGATGCTTACGGCTACGATGCATTGTTGGATAGATACACTGATATGTTTGCAGCAGGTATTGTTGACCCTGCTAAGGTTACAAGAAGTGCTCTTGAAAACGCAGCATCAGTAGGTTCTATGTTGTTAACAACTCAAGCAGCAGTTGTTGATATTCCTGAAGAATCAAAAGGCCCTGATATGTCAGCAATGGCAGGCATGGGCGGTATGGGCGGTATGATGTAATACTGCAATAATATTGCAAAAAAGCGGAGATTTTATATCTCCGCTTTTTTTATAATATTTTAAATATTTTCGTATTTATCCCCGCCGCTTAGAAACTCTTGTTTGAACGCAACTTCTTTTGTAAATCCTGTTTTTACTATATTTCGTCCGAATTTTGCTTCCAGTTTGTCTAAACTCCGTGCAAGTTTTTCGTTCTTTTCGCGTTTGGAGTTATCAGCAAGCAGGGAGATTTGTTCATTTGAACAAGGATTGAAGTTATCTAATAAAATTCCCACGCTTCTGTAAAGGGTTTGAGAGTTGTACATTTTTTCTAACAGTGGAAATGCTGCCTCTGAAATCTCAAATTCAAAATTTGTTGCTAATTCAAGGTTCGTTTTTTCAAAAGCAACCCTGAAATCTTTAGTTTTTAGAATCACTCCAACAGTTCCGCATTTGCAGTCTGCGCGACGGAGCTTTCTGCAAGCCGAGTGAATATGAATCATTAATTCGTTTTTCAAATAGTTTAAATCAGATGTAAATTCGGGAAAAGATTTTGTATCCATAATAGATTTAGGAAGTTTCTTTTCGTTAGTAACTTTGTTAATCATATTACCAAGGAGTTCGTATTTGAGCTCTAATGCAAGTTTCCCGAATCTGCTTTTTAACCATACATCATTTTTCTGTACAAAATCATAAGCTGTATAAATCCCGTGCCCGCGGAGTTTTGGTTCTAATCGTCTTCCAATTCCCCATATTTCTCCTATGGAAGTCTGTTTTAAAAGTCGTGGAATACCGCATTTCCCTGCGACGCAAATATGGTCTTCGGTTGTTTTGGATTTGTCGGAGGCGAGTTTCGCAAGAGCTTTTGTTCGGCTTACGCCGATTGAAACAGGGATTCCTGCTTTGTCCCAGATTAGTTGTCGGATGTGTTTGGCAAGTTTGTAGTAATTCATTTTGTAGAACTTTGCCAAGCCTGTTAAATCAACAAATGCTTCGTCAATTGAATATACTTCAACATAAGGACTTAGTTCTTTTAAAATGGACATAACTTCGCGTGAGATTTCTGCGTAGTTGTAGTGATTTGCGTTGATATAAATGCACTTAGGAAAATCGCGCGATGCCATAAACAGAGGGTGTCCCATTGGAATCCCCATTTCTTTTGCTTCGCGGGAACGCGCGATAACACAACCTCGTTCACCAGAAACCACGCAAACTGCTTTTCCGTTCAATTCAGGATTAAGTTTGCGCTCACAAGAAACAAAAAAACTGTCGCAGTCTATTAAAGCTATATATTTTTGCTCTAACATAAGTCCCCGATTATTCCAGTGCTTCTCTAAGTCTATCATTAAAAAATAACCTCCGCCAACATATTATGCTGTGAAGGTTATATTCGGCAAAAATTAAAAACTAAAATAGAATCCTACACCGCTTTGCGGTCTATGTGCCATACAATACGGGCATCTGCAATATGGAAATGCAAGTCGGTGAGAATAGTTTGTATAGATGGAAAAACTGTTGTGAGGTCTATAATAACCATGATAATGAGGAGGTCTTCTTAAATTATGATGTCTGTAACCTGCATGGACAGATTGTCCGCCATGATTTGGAGGCGGCGGAGGAGCTGCAAAAGCAGGTGCGCTTGCTCCTAAAATTGTTACTAAAGTTAAAGCTGTAAAAATCTTTTTCATACTACACCTCCGTTCTTGTTAGTATAACGAAAGTGATTGGAATTTTGTTCAAAAATAAAGGGCGGCTCGAAGAGCCGCCCTTTGAATTATGATTCTAAAATGTAATTAATTAATGTTCTGACACCTGCGCCTGACGCACCTTTTATTAGTTCTTTTTGAGGTTTATCAAGGAATGCAACACCTGCAATATCAATGTGAGCCCATTTTACATCTTTAACGAATTTTTTAAGGAATACACCGGCTGTAGAAGCGCCGCCCCAACGTGAGCCTGTGTTTTTCATATCAGCGATATCACTTTTTAAGCTATCGAAATATTCATCCCATAAAGGAAGTTCCCAGAATCTTTCGCCGCTGCGTTCAGCTGTTTTGATAAGGTTTTTAACTAACTCATTGTCATTACCCATAATACCTGCTGCGTTTGAGCCCAAAGCCACCATACACGCACCTGTAAGGGTCGCAAGGTCGATAACTTCATCAACACCGAGTTCTGAAGCGTAGCAAAGCGCATCAGCAAGAGTTAGTCTGCCTTCTGCATCTGTGTTATCCACTTCAATTGTCTTACCGTTTTTTGCAGTAAGGATATCACCGGGTTTGTATGCACTGCATCCCGGCATATTTTCACAAGCTGCGATGATACCATGAACTTCTATTTGCGGATTAAGTTCTTTTAATATGCTCATAACACCTAAAACACAAGCTGCACCAGACATATCGTCTTTCATTGTAAGCATTGATGAAGCAGGTTTGATATCAAGTCCGCCGCTGTCAAAGGTTATACCTTTACCAACAATAGCGATTTTTTTCTTAGGATTTTGAACCGCATATTTCATGTGGATGAATTTAGGTTCTTGTGAACTTCCTCTGCCTACTGCAAGGAATGCACCCATTCCCATTTTTTCGCATTCTTCTTTGTTATAGATTTTTGTTTCCAAACCTAAATCACAAGCGATTGATGCAAGTTCTGAAGGAGTTGCAAATTGTGCAGGTTCATTAGCCAGGTTTCTTGTGAATGCCATTGCTGATGCGATTTTTTCAGCTTTTCTGATTTCAGCTTCATTTGCTTCTACAAAAACTTCTTTAACGTGATTATCTTTCTTTTCTGATTTGTATTTGTCGAATGAATAATCGGCTATTTTTGCACCTAATGCAAATTGTTCGGAGTAATCAAATTCAACTCCTTCAAGTTTAAACGCAACTGTTTTAGCTTCAATCTGCATTGCTTTATTAATAGATTTAGCAACAGCTTCTCTAAGTTTATTAGGGTTAAATTCCGATTTTTTACCGAATCCTATTACAAGAACTTTTCTGTGCGGTTCTTGTCCGTATGTTGGTAAAAGATAAGTTTGACCGAATTTACCTTCAAAATGGTCTTGTTGGATAGCGTAAGTGTTAGCTAGAGCACTTGTTGTAGTTTCGCCTTCAAAAAGGTTAACTGCCAAAAGGTCGCATTCAACAGACTGTGTATTTTCTACAACTCTGATTTCCATATAGAGCTCCTTTCTTATTTGTCCGTATAATACAAAAAAAGATGGTTTTTTTCAATCCTGCAGGTTTATGGTATATTTGTAGATAAGGAAGTATGGAAAGAGATGTTTAAGCTTATTAGAAATAAAATTAAATTTTGGGTATGTCAAAGAAACTATGCTAAAAAATTGAAATTTTTAAGACAAAACTCTAGCCAAAAAATAAAAGTCGTTTTTCTTATTACCGAAAACCAAAAATGGTGTTACCAATCGTTATATGATTTTTGTCAAAATGATGAGATGTTTGAACCGTTAGTGCTGGTAAGTATTATTTATTCAGCAGCTAAAGGTCAGGATGACACAAGAAAAAATGTTGAAGAGAATTATGAATTTTTTAAATCAAGAGGTATAAATGTTGATTATGCCTATAAAGATAATCATTATATTGATTTGAAAAAATTTAATCCTGATATTGTATTTTATGATCAACCGTGTGTCTTACCGCCTCTGCACAGACCTTTGAAAGTGTCTAAGTTTGCCTTAATAGCTTATTGTGATTATGGCTTGGAGCTGGTAGAAGATGATGTTAACTATACGGATAATTTCCATCATTTGTTATGGAAGTTTTTTGCAGATAGCTCACTGAATATTGAAAGATATGAGAAATATCGTAAGGGAAACAGTTTTAATTGTGTTTCCGCAGGTTATCCGAAACTTGATGTGTATTTTGATGAAAATAATTGCAAAAATTCTGAAAAACTCAAAGTAATTTATGCTCCGCATCATTCTTTCAGTCCTGATAGATTGAATTTTGCTACATTCCGATGGAATGGGAAAGAAATATTGGAATTTGCCAAAAATCATCCTGAAATTACATGGATTTTTAAGCCTCATCCTCGTCTAAAATTTGCTCTTAAATATCACGGAATTATGACAAATGATGAGATAGATGCGTATTATGCTGAGTGGGCGAAAATTGGACAGGTTTATATTCAAGGAGCTTATTTTGATATATTCAAATCTTCGGATTTACTTATAACAGATTGCTGTTCATTTTTAGGTGAATAT
The DNA here is from genome assembly GCA_023662705.1 of Candidatus Gastranaerophilales bacterium. Taxonomy (GTDB): domain Bacteria; phylum Cyanobacteriota; class Vampirovibrionia; order Gastranaerophilales; family Gastranaerophilaceae; genus CAG-196. The sequence goes on from JAMPIM010000001.1 coordinate 12,816, forward strand.
TTGCCGACAAAGAAACCTATTATTCGTTTTATTAATAAGGATTCGTTGGCTCTGAATGAATTTGGTGAAAAAATAGCCAAGAGCTGTTATGAAGTTTCTTCTTGGGAAGATTTTTTATCAATTTATAATGAAGTGATTGAAAATAAAAATGACTATAAGTTGGATGATAGAGTTGAAGCAATGAAGTGTCTTATTGATTTTGAAGAAAAAAGCGGTGATAAGATTTGTAAGAAAATAAAAGATTATATATTTGGAGGGATTGAATGAAGCTGTTTACAATTGGACCCGTAGAAATGTATCCAAGCACGAGAACTATAAGAGATAAAGGATTTGTTCATTTTAGAACAGATGAGTTTTCTGAAATTGTTAAAGAAACTTTAAAAAAATTATCGCATTTATTGGGAAATAAAGAAGAAAATTCTTTAATTTATATGGCAGCTTCAGGTACTGCGGCAATGGAAGCAACTGTTGAGAATTGTGTTAATGAAAATGATAAAGTTCTTGTAATTAATGGTGGTGCATTCGGACATAGATTTTGCGAACTTTTAAGATATCATAATAAAAATTTTGATTCAATTGATTTAGCGTGGAATGAGGCTTTGGAAGAGAAACATTTAGCTAAATATGAATGTAAAGACTATACAATGCTATTTGTGAACTTGCATGAAACTCACACGGGTCAGCTATATAACATTAAGATGCTTTCGGATTTTTGTAGAAGAAATAATTTATTATTAGTAGTAGATGCCATTAGTGCATTTTTGGCTGATGAGTATGACATGGAAAAATATGGAATAGATTTGACTATTATTAGTTCGCAGAAAGGTCTTTGTTTATCTCCAGGGATGTCATTTGTATCATTTAGTAAAAGAATGATTGAAAAAGTGATGGCAAATAAACTAACTTCTTCAAAATATTTTGATTTCAAAGACTATTTGATTAATATTCCACGAGGTCAAACTCCTTATACACCACCTGTTTGTGTTATGTATGAGTTGGCTGATATGATGAATCTTATAGAAAAAGAAGGTGGAAAATCAGGAAGATTAAAAAATGTTAAAACAAAATGTGATTATTTTAGAAAAAAAGCTAAAGAAGCCGGTTTGAAAATTCCTGAGTATCCTTTGTCCAATATGCTTACACCTGTAATTATAGAAAATGCAGATGCTTATGAGGTAATACAAGTTCTTAAAAATAAGTATAGACTATTTGTTAATCCATGCGGGGGTGATATGGCATCTACGCTTTTGCGAGTTTCACATATTGGCAACACCACTATTAGTGATATTGATGATTTGATTGAAAAATTAATGCTTTCAATAAATGAAATAAAAACAAGGAGTTAGTTTATGATAGGAAATAAAACGGTTGTTTATACATCAGGAACATTTGATATGCTGCATATTAATCATTTGAAGATGGTTGAATATGCAAGAGCATTAGGCGATATTCTTATCGTAGGCGTTAATACGGATGAATTGGTTGCGAGTTATAAATCTACTCCGATTATTCCGTTTGAAGAACGTATCGGACTTATGAAGGCTATCAAAGGGCCGGATGTTGTAATTCCTCAAAAATCTTTGAATCATAGTGATAAAGTTAAGAAACTAAACTTTGATATTTTTGTAGTTGGTGATGACTGGGTTGGGAAGTACGATTATTTAAAAGAGCAAGGTATAGATGTTGTTTATTTCCCTTATGGCGACGGTATCAGTTCTTCTAATTTGAAAAAGAAAATTTACAATAATTACAAGAAACTTCAAGATAAAGCTAATAATCATTTACCAATGGATGTGAATGTAGAGGCAAAAAATTAATGGGTATTAAGAAATTAATTAGGCGCATATTATTATTTCATATACATGGTAAAAATAACAAAGTTATTTCGTGTGATAAGAATTTATTTTTTCTTCCAAACGGTCTTAAGGTTCGGATTAAAGGTAATAATAATTCGTTAATTATGGGAAATGGAATTAAATTTCGCAATGTTGAGATTACAATAATTGGGGATAATAATAAGGTAGTTTTAGGTGAAAACTCCCAACTAACTTCTTCTGATATCGATATAACCGGAAATAATAATCTTTTTGATTCAGATAAAAATATTAAGTATTTGCAGACTGTAGTGGGTGAAACAGGAGATAATAATAATTTTGTAATTAAGACGACAAAACATACTATACGAGAAGCAAGATTTTATGTTGAAGAAGGCAGCAGTCTCAGTGTAGGCGAAAATTCTGAATTCAAAAACAGAGGTTTGCATGTTGTAGTCAATAATGGCTATAAAAACAAACCAAAACTTACAATTGGTGATAATGTTTGTATTGCTAAAGATTGTATAATAAGAACTTCTGACGGACATACGCTACTCGATGAAAATGGTAGAGCAATCAATGAGCCTAAGGATATAGTTATTGGCAGCAATGTTTGGATAATGTCGAGGTGCACGATTCTAAAAGGTGCTGTAATTCCAAGTGGTTGTGCAGTTGGTGCTAATTCTTTGGTTAACAAAGCTTTTGATGAAGAAAATCTTCTTTTAGTGGGGGCACCTGCAAAAATTTTAAGAAAGAATATTAAATGGGATTTTCGCGGATATAATCGCTATATGACAGAGAACGCAGTGGTGGAGAATTAGAATGAAGTTGTTTGATTTATATTTTGATACTAAAACAAAGCATATAGTATTGAATTTTTTGGGTCTTAAATTAAGTATGAAAAATAAAATTAGTGAGTATGTAACTAAAGCAGAAGATGCAAAACATTTATTGAATTGTTATGTTGATATAACCCAATTGAAAAAAGCTAATGGACTCTTAAGGGAAGTGCAGCTTGAGTTAGCTTTGTTTTTAGAATATTTTGATAAATTGTGTAAGGAAAACGGGTTGCAATATTGGCTTGATTCGGGAACTTTGTTAGGTGCTGTCAGACATAAAGGATTTATTCCTTGGGATGATGATATTGATGTTTGTATGTTAAGAGAAGATTATAATAAGATAGAAAAAATTCTTAAAGAGCAATTGGCAGATAATGAATTTTGGTTTTTAAGAGATCGTGCAAAAACATGTAACAATTTGCAGTTACGAATTATGAGTAAGAAATATGAACAAAATATCGGGTTTGATATTTTTCCTATGGATAGTTTTTATAAAGGTAGTTTGACACAAGAAGAAAAACATAGGGTTACTCAAGATATACAAAAAGCTACTGAAATTCTTAATAATAAATATGATCAAAAATATTACAATGCTGAAGAAGTGAAACTTATCAAAAAAGATATGGCAGCGATACAAAATGAGATAGTTATGAGTAATAAAGCTGTTTCTGCTGAAAATCCTGCTTTGTTTTATGGTATTGATTTTCCTTGTGATGCAAAAGAACTAATAATAGATTATGACATGGTATTTCCTTTAATAACATTGGAGTTTGAAGGTAAGCAATACTTCTGTCCTCACAATACTGAAATGTATTTGAAGAATTTTTATAGTGATTATATGACGTTCCCATCAAAGATAATAAATGAAAGCGGATTGCGTTCAGTTGAAGGTCAAGTTGATAATGGGGCTGAAACCCGCATCACTGTAGAGAGAGAGAGAGAGAGAGAGAGAGAGAGAGAGAGAGTAATCTTTCTATCCATAGATTGTTATCCAATGGAGGGCGTATAGATGAACTTCATTGATATAACTGCTAAATTATTAACATTTTGGATTATAAATAGTAAACATAGAAGGAAAACCCGTACTAATATTAAAACAAGGTTATATGGCCGCAAAGTTTTTTCAAGAGCGAAGTCTATTGGAAAAGATCTTTATGTGGGAGGCTTTAGCTATGTTAATGAAAATACCGTGATTGGAGACGGTGTTTGTTTTAACGGCATGCAGATTCACGGTGACGGGAATGTAAGATTTGGTAATTATATTCATTCAGGAGTTGAGTGTTTAATTATTACCCGCAATCATAATTATGAAGGCAAGATGATTCCTTATGATGAAACATTTATACGCAAAGATGTTGAAATAGGTGACTTTGTATGGATTGGCTCAAGGGTTATGATTCTTCCTGGAACAAAGATAGGCGAAGGTGCAATTATCCAAGGCGGAGCCGTTGTGCATGGCGAGATTCCTCCGTATGCAATTGCAGGCGGTAATCCTGCGAAAGTTTTCAAATATAGGGATGTCGAACATTTCCAAAAATTAAAAGCTGAGGGTAAAATATACGGTGTAGTATCGTAAATCAAAGACTTAAAAATGTATTGAAAGCTAAAAAAGATGGTAGAACCTCAATTTAAAATAATAACAGATGATACAAAATATGACTTGATTAAACAAATACAGGTGAATACGACAGGAAATCGTTTTGATTTGATATTTGATGATTTTCATTTATTGCAAATAAAATATGAAAATACAGTTTTATATGTGCCATTTATTCTAAAGAGAAAGAAAAAGGAAGCTTTTTTAGGTTTGCAGTTAAATGATTTTCCCGTAGAAGTCTTGGAAAAAACTTTTCGCTTCATTCAACAAAAATATCCTTATATTTGGAAGTTTAGATTCATGTATTTTCGAAAACAATGTCATGGTGCAAAACATAAAAACTATTATTTATTATCGCTTCCTGCAACTTATGATGAATACTTGAAGACGTTTTCTTCAAAATACAGATATAATCTCAGAAGAGAAAAACGAATTATTGAAACTGAACTTGAAGGTAAAATAGAAAAATATACATCAGATGAGATTACAAATGAGCTGATTGAGCGAATGATTGAGTTAAAAAATACAAATAATGAATGCAATTTTAAAGATGCGGAATCTTTTTTAAAAAAGATGTTTGTTTCGGTTGCTTATGCATTAGTATTAATGGAAAAATAGAAGCTGTGGTTACTTATTCTATTTTAGATGAAAATAATGGTTATTGCAGTACAATGTCATATAATTCCGAGTATAAAAAATATAGTATTGGTAAACATCTGTATTATTCAAGTTTAGAAGATTTAATTAATACAACACATATAAATAAACTTTTTATGGGCGGCGGTGATTATGATTATAAACTTCAAGCCGGTTGTGAACGGATAGATACATATTGCGGGAAAGTTTATAGATTTTCTTGGAAAAATTTGTTGTTTATATTTTAAATATAGAAAAATAGAGGATATTCAAAAAAGCAAGTCTTAGGGTAAAATTTTATATACTGGGAAGATGAAATGGAACTTGCATAAATGAAAAAAAGAATTTTTACATTCTGGGAGCCTTGTAAAAATATTCCTGCGTATATAGATTTATGTATGCAGACCTGGCAAAAATTTTTGCCTGATTATGAAATTGTTGTGTTAGATTATTCTAATTTGAATAATTGGATTGATGACGAATGTTATAAATCAATATTGTATAAAAAATTCTCTTTACCCAAACAGGCAGATGCAATCAGATGTGCGGTATTAAGACGTCATGGCGGGTTATGGCTGGATGCGGACACCATTATTACTTCTGACAAGGTCAATGAATTATTAAAGATTTCTTCCGACTTTGTTTTGATTGAAAGACATATTGCTTTTATTTATGCACAACCAGAATCTAAGATTTTGGCTTTGTGGGAAAATGAAATCAGGGAACGGGTTCAAATATATAAAAAATGGCATTTATTAGCACAATTATTTAATCGTAAATATTATAAAAAATTAAAATCCTGGGATTATATGGGTAATGGAATTCTTGATAAATATTTAGAGATAGCAGGGGAAAAACATTTTTATAGTATTGATGACCGAACAATTAATGCTTTTCCTGAAAAAGCTTACTATAAGCCTGTTCAAGAATCAGAATTAATCTATAATTATCGCAATTTCTGGTTTAATAATGATTTTTCACAATATATCTTGGAACACAAAAATTTTGATATAATATGTCTTCACAATTCATGGACGCCTAAAGAATTCAAACAGTTGAAGCAGGAAGATGTATTTAAACAAGATTGCACTATGTCTAAATTATTGCAGAAAATTTTATAAGAAAGAGTGTTATGGATTTAGAAATCAAAGAGACGGATAAGATTTTAATCATTGCTCCGCATCCTGATGATGAAGCGATAGCTTGCGGCGGATTTATACTTAAATATCACAAACAAATTGATGTCTTATGTGTAAATTCAAGCGGAGTGAAATATAGTCAAGATGTCTTATCAGCAGAAGAAATTGCAGAAAATCGCTGCAAAGAATTTGTGAATGTCATGGAATTTGCAGGTATAAACAATTACTATATCGAAAAGATATGGGGTGTACCTCCTATGATAAATCAAATCAAAAAGCATTTTAATGATTATTTGAAAAACTTTGATTTTAAAGACTATGACTATATTTTTGTTCCTCATTCTTTGGATGCTCATATTGAACACAGGTATGTTGGTAATAAATTATTAAAACGCTTTTTATTTAAAACAGGTTATAAACGTAATTTGAAAATTGTAAGATATGAACTTTGGTCAACAATACAGAAGCCGAATTGTTATGTTGATATTACTGATTATGTTCAGCAAAAAGAAGAAATGATTAATGCATACGTTTCAAAAAGGACCGCGGGTTATGCAAAACGGATTTTAGGGCTTAATTGTTATCGTGCATTGCAGATTGATGTACTTAATCCTGAAAAATATGTTGAGGCTTATTATATCGAAGATGTGATTAAATACATGTATAATTTTCCGATAGATAAAATATTTTCAATACAAACGTTAGTTAAAAACAATCATAAGCAAAAAGTCATCAGCTTATTGGGTATAAAAATTAAATTTCGGTTAGCATAAAAAAAGAGGTCTTAATGACCTCTTTTTTTTAATGGTGGGCGTTAGAAGACTCGAACTTCTGACCCTCTCCTTGTAAGGGAGACGCTCTACCAACTGAGCTAAACGCCCGAACATTTATTATAATACTTGCTCAAAAATTAAAGTCAAGCACTTTCCTTTCTGTACATGTGTTTTGCCATGTTAAGTTTTGTAAATTACATGTTTTTTAAAAAGGCAATTTCATGCAAAGTACATACTTTATATATATAACACGAGTAATTATGAGGATAAAAGTATGACTAACTACTTTGGTTGGCAACCGTCTTTATTATCAAGAGATTTATCAAGCGGATCCGAATGGGGTTCAATGAATATTCACATGAATCAGGCTTGGGCTGATATGCAGGCAAGATCTACATTATATATGACTCCAACAACAAACTGGGGTGCATTTTGTGATTACGGTATGCCATCAGGCGGTATGAACTTCTTGGTTGATCCTAATTACACAATCGGTCAATGGCAATGGAATAACAATAATAACTGCGGTTTTAACTGGGGTAACTTCAATGGCGGTTTCGGTAATATGTCAAATCCTTGGGGTAACTTTGGCTGGAATGGCGGAAATACTTCCGGCTCAGGTTCTACAGCTCAGACTCCTGAAGAAAGAGCTGCTCAGAAAAAATACAATAAACTTCTTTCTTTGGTTAAACAATTAGCTTCTGATGACAGCAAATTGCCTGCTGCAAGAAAAGAAGCTCTTGATGAAATCGCTAAACATCCTATTGGTAAGACTTACGAAGAAAAATTAAATAACTTAAAAGCTGAATACGATAGAGTTAATAAAGATGAAATCAAAAAATTCTTAGCTTCTAAAGCTTCTATTAAATTTGGTATTGCAGGTGAAAATGCAACAGAAGCAAATTCATTCTATGGAAAACTTCAAGGCGTAGGTTATGAATTTGACAACTCTAAAGTTGATAGCGAAATTTCAGGTCTTTATGATGTAATTTCACAAATCAAAGATACTCAGGAAAATTATCAAAATAGCAGTATCTTAGCTGACCTTGCAGCAAGAACCGGTACTTATGATATTCTTGATGTAATCAGCAGCTGGAATACTCAAAAGAAAGATAGTACAGCCGGTGATAAGAGAATCATTGACTTAATTAAAAAAGGATATGATGCATTACCTTCCGGTGAAACAGGTAATCCTGCAAGAAACAGTGTAAAAACAGGAGTTATCAGTCCTGTTGTTAATGGTTTGATTAATCGTGCACGTGATTTGAAAGACAGTCTTGACAGTGCATCACAAGCAAAAATTACAGCAGCAATGACTAAATTAGAAACTGCTTATAATAATACAAATGATAAAGTTGATCCTAATATGTCAGCAGCATTTGATGAATTATACGTGCTTACAAGAAAAGCTGCTATTGCACAATTAAGAGCAGAAATCAAAGAATCATACGGTGCAATCGACCCTGATTTGTTCAATGATACTTTATTTGAAGCTGAAACAGTTGCAGATTTAAAAGCTGAAGGCTTTACTGATACTGCTATTAATGCAGCAAATGTAGTTGTTAATGTAGCTGCTGACAGCGGTGTTTTCTCAGCAAGAATTAATCCTGAAGCATCTGCAAGAGAACAACTTACTTCTATTACAGGTACAGACAACTTGTTAGCAAAAGCATCATCAGTTGAAGATGTTGCCGGTGTAACAGAAGCTTGGATTGATAATAACACAGGTAAAGTTTATGTCCTAAAACAAAATGCTGATGGCGAAGACGAAGTCCGTGAATTAACAGGTGCTCAGGTTGAAAACGGTAAAGTCAAAGGCGGTACTGTTTCAACAACAAAGGTTAATGTAAATGACATTGCAACAGCATCAGCAGCTGCAAAACGTGAATCAGATGAATTAAAAACAGAACAGGATGCTGTTACAGCTTTAGTTGCTAAAACAGATATTATTAAAGAAGACCGTACTGTAGCAGAAGGAAAAATTTATAAAGAACAAAAAGGTGATCAAAGAGAATTCATTCTAATTGACGGCGTTCTTTATGAATACAAAAACGGTGCTAAAGGCGATAAAGTAACTGCAAACAGCATTGAAACAGCTTATAACTCAGCAGTAAGCGCGGCAGCCGCAGCTGTTGCAGATTTAACAAGCAGCGGCAATAATGTTGCAGGTTTACTAACAGGTTGGACTGATTCTGATGATGATGAAGAAATCGGATTAGAACTTGGAAAAATTACAAAAGATAATGTTGTAAGTTTCTTAAAAGGCTATTATGCATCTGCCGGCAAGGGCGGTGAAGGTCTTATCGAAAAACTTGATGACGATACATGGGATGATAATGTTCCAATATCACTTGAAAAAAATATAATTAAATCAGTATTAGATAAAGCAAAAGAAATGGGCTTAGAAAATGAAATGAGCTATAAACGCTTAACAAAATACTATGATTTGTTTACTACAGGTGAATATAAAGACTGTACAAGTTTCAATAAATTGAAAGATTTCTGGTCTTCTACATGGTTAGTTGGTGGTCTATGGGGCGGTTGGACAAACTACAACGAAGCAATTGATGATGAATTAGAAAAGCTTTTCGATAAAATGAGCGCATAAAAAAACGGACTGATATTATTCAGTCCGTTTTTTTTAATTTAATTATTAAAAGCTTTCACAAGGATTATATAAAGATTAACCAATAAGAATCCTAAGAACAGTCCTGCAATAACATCAAGCGGGAAGTGAACTCCTATCCATAATCTTGAAAGCGCAACAAGGAATATAAAGATTCCGAATACTATTGCAAGAAAATATCTCCAGAACTCGCTTCTTGTGTAATGCAAAATCAAATACATGCAGATTCCATAAAAGCACATTGTGGTTGAAGCATGATTTGACGGAAAACTCCAGCCGGGATAACTGCAAAGCCCTGGTCTTTCCCGGCAGACAAAGTCTTTCAATAATGCTGTTAAAAAGAATGCTGCGTGAGTAAAGAACACAAGTAAAAATGCTTTTAAATATTTCCCATGAGAAACTAATACCGAGCAGGCTGCAATTTGCGGCCAGAGCATATAATTAGCACGTCCGAATTCTGAGACAAATGCAGGAATATAACTCGGATATGGCGCTAAAAAATGTCTTATGCCATTTAGCATTCCTCTGTCAAATTCTCTTATTCCCGGCATGTATAATACAAGCAGTGTTATTATTGTAAGCACAATAAGTGATATTGTTACATAATTCCAGTTGGCAACAACGCCATAACCCCTGTCTTTCATATTTTTATATACCACCTCGTGCTGAACCTAATAGGTCAATAATCTTGTTGATTATTGAAATAACAATTGGCGATGCTTCGCTTACGAATACAGCAAAGAAGAATAATGCACCCAGTACCGCAATGAATTTTTGGATATCAGAGAACATAAACACTTTGTTTTCTCTGAATTCTTGAATTCCTTTGAACTCATCTGTGAATGGTTTTACAGGTAATTTTTCTTCAATTGCTTCAATTACGTTTGCATATTTGATTTTAATCAAAGTGTTGTATGAATCAACATTCATCCACCATAACGCGCAAACTGAAATTCCAATCAATGAGAATACGAAGGTTGCGGACAATCGTTCCATAAATACGACATTGCCGGTGTAAATCATTGCAAAGATTATTATTACAAATGAAATCATATAAAATCTGTTTGTTCTAAAGTTTCTGTCGATAAAATTTTCTTTTTGTTCTGCATAAAGCTTATATTCTTCTAAAAGCAATAGGTCTCTATCCATGCTTCCTCCTTCTTAATTCCAATTTTCAAAGTTTCTTTGGTTTTTGACTTCGTTCATTAAATCTTCAAATTCTTTTTCATCCAGAGTTTCTTTTTCAAGAAGTTTTTTCGCAATATATTCAAGCATATCACGATTATCACTCAAGAGTTTTTTAGCTTCTTTGTATTGTTCATCGACAATTTTCTTGATTTCTTTATCAATATCTGCTGCGATTTCTTCTGAAAAATCTCTTGTGTGCCCGAAGTTTCTGCCCATAAATACGTGTTCTTGTTCTTTGCCGTAAGTCAGGTTGCCCATTTTTTCTGACATACCGTAAGTGGTTACCATACTTCTGGCTAAAGCCGAAACTTTTTCTAAATCGTTTGAAGCACCTGTTGTTACGTTATCTTTGCCATAGATTAATTCTTCGGCAATTCTTCCGCCAAGAATCATTTTGATTCTGTCCAGCAATTGGCTCTTTCTCATTGTTAAGTGGTCTTTTTCAGGTAATGTTAGTGTTATACCTAATGCCATACCGCGCGGAATAATAGATACTTTATGAAGCGGGTCGCAATCTTTTAAAAGTTTTGCGAGGAGTGCGTGTCCAACTTCGTGGTAAGCAGTATTTTCTTTTTCTTCGTCAGAAATAATTCTGCTTTTCTTTTCAGGTCCTGCCATAACTTTATCTATAGCTTCTTCCAAATCGTTCATGTCAATTTCAGATTTGTCATGACGTGCTGCAAGAAGAGCTGCTTCGTTTAAAAGATTTTGTAAATCTGCACCTGTGAAACCGGGTGTTCGTTTAGCAAGGGTTTTTATTTCAACTTCTTTTGCAAGCGGTTTATTTTTTGCGTGTACGTTGAGAATTTGTTCTCTTCCTAATACGTCAGGTTTGTTGATAACAATTTGACGATCAAATCTTCCGGGTCTTAATAAAGCGTTGTCAAGGATGTCTGGTCTGTTTGTAGCAGCAAGGATGATAATATTAGTATTTTCATCAAAACCGTCCATTTCAACAAGCAGCTGGTTAAGAGTTTGTTCTCTTTCGTCGTGTCCGCCGCCCATACCTGCGCCTCTTTGGCGGCCAACGGCATCGATTTCATCAATAAATACGATACAAGGCTGATGTTTTTTAGCTTGTTCGAAAAGGTCTCTTACACGAGAAGCACCAACCCCGACAAACATTTCTACGAAATCAGAACCGCTTATGGAGAAGAACGGAACTCCTGCTTCACCTGCAACTGCTTTTGCCATCAGAGTTTTACCTGTACCGGGAGAACCGACCAGAAGAACTCCTTTTGGAATTTTAGCTCCGAGTTTAACGTATTTATCGCTATGTTTTAAGAAATCAACAATTTCTTCAAGTTCTTTTTTCTCTTCATCAATGCCTGCAACATCGGCAAATGTTGTTTTAACTTTGTTATCCATAAGCATTTTAGCTCTTGATTTGCCGAATGACATTGCTTGAGCACCGCCTGCCTGAATGGATTTTATAATAAGAGCAATTACACCTAATACCAATAGTAATGTGATAAGAGATGAGCCCATTCCTTTTACTGAATTTGAGTCTGTATTTTTTACAGAGATTTCAACATTATTTTCTTCAAGCTTTGGTAATACATCAGAGCTTGATGGAATTGAAACTTTGTATTGTAATTTAGCAGGTTGTACTTCTCCGTAAAGCGGGTTGGAAACAGCTTTTGCTTCAGGTTGTTTAACAGGTACTGCGATTAAGACATCACGCCCCATATCAACACTTTTAATTTCTTTATTTTCAACCTTTTGCATAAATGCAGTGTATGAAAGCTCTTCAGTGCTTGATGTAGGTCCTGTGAAAAGCATTGAAACAAATGCAAGAATCATAATTCCGAGTATGACGTACATTCCTATTGATTGATTTTTATTCATAATTCTCCTCTTATATCATTTATTGCTTTATTATAACAGAAACAACGGGGTTGGGGATACTTAATCGGCTAGTTGTGAGGATAGTGAGTTTGAGTGTTAACAATTCTTTACAAACAAGGCAATTTTAGAATTGCTATTGACTTTTTATATATAGAGTATATAAAGGCACAGGAAAATTATGAGCGCATTTACAAACGGATTCAATATTGGTTTTGTAAGCGGAATGTTCGACAGAATGTTCGGCGGTTGTAATTTCTTTGGCGGATTTAATTTTACACCGACATTTTTTAATCCGACTTTTAGTACAAGTGTATTTACACCATATTCGGTTCCTTCTGTTAATATGTCATTCCAAAATTTTGCAATGCCTGCGATGAATAATACATTTGACTGGAATTCTATAGGCGGCGGCAGTGCATGGTCATCGTTCTCAATAGGTGACAGTTTTACTTCTTCAGCTTCAAGGGGTAAGTATTCTGATACTGATACATCTAATTTCAACTATGATGCGGAGGCATTGAAGAATAAGTGGCATAAGAAGAAACCTAACTTAACACAAGGGTTCTTCAATAAAGTTGTTGCAGTAGCAAAACGAATAAATTGCGATCCGAATGATTTAATGTGTTTAATGAATTCTGAAAGCGGTGTAAAAACAACAGCTGTTAATAAGCGTTCAGGAGCAACCGGATTAATACAGTTTATGCCTGCAACAGCAAAGGGCCTTGGAACTTCATGTTCTGCTTTGAAAGCTATGAGTCCGGAAGAGCAAATGGTATATGTAGAAAAATGTATTATGAATTCTAAAAAAGCAGCAGGATTAGGTAACCAAAAAATTGGAGCAGGTACGTTATATGCGCTTATTTTCTTGCCTGCACGTGCAAACAGAGATATTGTAACAACCAGTGGTGAAAAATATTATAGCAGCAATACAGGTTTAGATGTGGATAACGACGGAAAAATATCCAAGGCTGATTTAGCAAAACGTATGCGAAGCTGTGATGCATAACCAACCAACGCGAACACGCGTGTCGTTTGTATTTGTGCTCCGCCCAAATGTTAAAAAACAAAAAAAAGCCGTTTCTTCTTGAGAACGGCTACCAGACTTGGGGAGGAGGTATGAAAAACCAATTGGTTTTCCATACTTATGTTAACGGCAGCTTTTCTCAAAAACTTGAATGATGGGAAATAAATATCATCCGTTTAGTGGATACGATATTTATCCGTAATCTTCTTGTAGTCTTTGTTTACAGGGGTTTTGACGGATGTTTTTATTGCATTGAGAAACGCTTTTTCTTCTATGAGATTAGAGGTTTTTATTCTTGCAGGAACAATTAGTCCTGTTTGGGTAAAATACTCACTGCTTTTTTCTGATGACAGATACTGAACAAATTTTTTTGCGGAATCTTTGCGTTTTGAGTTTTTAGAAATTGCCCAGCCTGATGAGTCACATGGAACGCCTTTATCTCCCGGGAAAGTTACTACTGCCCAGTTAAAATCTGCTTTTTCGGAAATTTTAGGATACATCCAGCGTCCTGAAAGATACATGGCAATTTTTTTATCCAAAAACATTTGAGCAAGAGTTGAACTTCCGACTTGGCTTTTGGAAGGAGCAGCTTTATATTTGTCACGTAAATCCTTATAAAATTTTAAACCTTTTTGAGGATTATCATCAAGAATGCTTTCATCAAATGCTTGAAGATATGGTAAAGCCCAATAGATATCTTCTTCAAAACTTACGCCGAAGACTCCATTTTTTGTTGCATTTTGAGCTATTTGTAAAAACTCTTCCAGAGTCCAATTTTCTGATGGTTTTTTGATTAAATCGAGGTTTATGTAAAATACCAGATTTGAGATATCACGCGGGATTGCAAGTACTTTACCTTCTGAGCTCAGTCCTTCAATGCTTTGCGGATAGAACTCATCAGGGTTTATTTCATCGCTTAAATCTTCCAGATAGTTAGCATAAATCGGAAGACTTAAGTTATTCATAAAAATAACGTCAGGCGCTGTGTTGGATGCAAAAAGCAGGTGTATTTTTTGAAAATAGTTCTGCGGGATATGCATAAACTTAATTTTAATATCAGGGTTTTCTGTTTCAAAATCTGTGATAATTTTGTTTAGGATTTTTACTTCACTAACAGAACCCCAAGATGAAAATGTAATTTCTTCTTGTGTTTTTTTAGTACATCCGCATAACAGAACCAGAGCTAAAATAAGTGTTAACAGCTTTTTCATTATAGAGCCATTAAGTATTCAATATTGTCTTTGTTTACATTGACAATAAATTTAGTTAATCCGATTCTTACAATATATCTTGAAACACCTTCAGGAAGTTTTTCGCTTAAGCGTGCAGCAATTCTTTCGCTTTTTAGAGTGTCAAATTCTTTTAGTTTGATTAATTTGTTTCCGACAAAGCCAAGAACGATATAGCCTCCTTTATTTTGTTTAGCAAGGTGGCATCCCTGAGATTCCGAGAATCTTGCAGTACTGATAATTGTATAAGTTTCACCGTCAATAATGCATTTTACTTCAGGTTCTTGTATTTCTTCTTCATGTTTTGGAATAGGAGCAGGTGTTCTATGTTGTAATGCTTTTTCCTGACGTTCAATTCTTTCTGCTTTTGTTTCCTGAATCTTTTTCATTATGTCATTAGAAAGCTGTGTTTTTACGCGTCTTGAAGCTATTGAATTTGTATATCTTTTTGTACGTTCAAGTTTTTGCGGAACAAATACTTCTTTTACTTCCGGTTTTGGTTCTTCTATAGTGATTTCGGGAGCAGGTTCTTCCTGCATATTATCTAAATCAACATACTTATTGCTGTAAAGTGATTCAAAGTCGTCATAATCATCATTTGAAGCTTCTGCATATTCTTCTTCGTGTGATATTTCAAAGTTTCCAAACTGGTTGAATTCATTCTGAATTTCATCCATGCTTGGAGCTTCAAAATCGTTTAGAATTTCAAAGCTTTCACTTCCATCGTAGAATGGTTTAAATTGTACATTAGAAATATTTTTGAGAAGAGCTTCTTCGTCAACTTCAACAGGCTTTTCTACTGGTTTTTCATATTTTTCAGGGTTCTTTAATGCATCTTTTAAATCAGGAAGCGAGTCAGAAAGACTTAATTTTTCTACTTCGTAGCTGTTATCAACCAATTCCCAGTCAGCAGAAGGTTTAAATGTGTTATCACTTTTGTCATTGAGAGCTGTTGATAAATCAGGAAGCTGGTCTTTGAGCGATAGAGTGCTTACTTCGTAGCCTTCACTTGCATAAACAGTGATTGGTTTAACTTCTGATTCAATTTTTCTTCCGCCTTGTCTTCTTAATGCTTCTGAAAGATCAGGAAGCATGTCTTTTACACTCAATGTTAATATTTCTGACGGCTTACGAGATTTATTTCTTGATGCTTCTATTTCTCGCTGCATTTCTTTTGTGCGTTCAGGATTTGTTCTTAAATCAGTAAGAAAATCATTATCGATTTCTACGCTGATTAATTTTCTAAGCGTTGAAATATCATCAGAATTGAAAGAAATGTCCTGAGAAATTTTATAAGTTGTAACAAGGTCTTCCATAATTTCTTCCTGAGTTTTGAAAGAAACTTTTATTGGACTTGTTGCTGCATAATTTTCAATGTTTCTTATTGTGTCATCATTGATTTCAGCATTAAGAAGCTGATTCATGCAGTCAATATCATCTTGAGAAAACTTAACGGTGTCATCTTGAATAACCTTGTCATAAAACTCGGTATCATAGCCCGGAGTTTCTTCCGGCGCTTCTTCTTCTGTTTCATCAAAAGAGAATCCGCTTAAGAATTCTGCAAGTGCATCATTTTCCTCGTCTATTTCTGTTTCAATATCGACAACAACATCATCTTTTGTTTTTTCCTGTTGTTCTTTGAATAATTCATCAAGGTCAACAACATTAAGTTCTTCTGCCGGTTTAACTGTTTTTACAGGTGCTTGCTGAGCTGGGGCAGGTCTTACTGCTGTTTTAGAGTAAGCGGAATCAAGCTGTTTGATTGTATTTTTAATTTTTTTTCTTTTGCTTTCCTCTTTTTTTGGCTTAGCAGGTTCGCTGTCATCATTTGTATCAATATCGATTTTTTCACCTGTAATTTCCTGCATTTTGTTGGAAGCTTTAACTGCAAAAAATGCAATAATACCTGCAAGGGCAAGCACGGCCATTACTGTCATTAAAACCTGATAAGGATCTTTTTCTGCTTCAGTCGAAAAAGAGGTATCGGAAACCGCGGGGGTGTTATTATAATCAGCAGGTGCTGCTGCGGCAGGTTTTTGTGCCGCTTCTGTGGCTGCTCTTTGTTTTTCTGCTTCTCGTGCTTCCTGTTCGCGCTGTAGTCTTTCAGCTCTTCTCTGTGCAAGGGCTTCTTTTTCTTCTTCTGCCCGTCTGCGAAGCTCTGCTTTCCTTTCTTCTTCTGCGCTTTGATTATCTGCAAGTTCTCCTGCCGTATCATCTTTGGAAGGAATGTAGATTTTGTTCGTAGCTTCAATGTTTACAGGATTATTAGTTTTGATTATAACTCTTGTGTATCCCTTTGCATTGTTGGAATACGGCAATGTTTTGATTTCAACACTGCTTATATCACTGGAAACTTTTTCAAGATTCGGCATACCTTTAACCATGCTGTTCATTTCCGAAAGCGTTAGTATATAAGTATTAGCATCTCTGCGTACAGGTGTAACATTGCCTGAGTATGACGTTTTTGTCTCAACTGACATGCTCACACCGCCGTTTTCTGCGGCGTTAAACTTTAATGACATCAAGCTGTTTTTATAATTTCCCGCAGCGAAAGAACCCGCAACAGTTATAACTGATGCTAAAACCAGTGCTATTGTTCTCTTCTTGAAGTGTTTCATATTTAGAATTTTATCATAATTTTTAAAAATAATGTATATATTTTGTAAAAAATCATTAATTTACATTACATGTCAGTGATAATAATTCGTTTATCTGATGCGACCTGTTCAACATTCAAAACGGTATAAAGTGTTTGGTTATATATAAACTCGTTTGTGTAATAACTTTCCGAAGCAGGTTCAATCCCTGATTCCTGAAACTCAAATAATTCATTGATTTTGTCTATCAGCAGAGCAAGTTTGAGTTCATTCGCTTTAATAATTACAACAGGATTTTTATCTGATGAGGTGTTTTCATCCGGTAATGATAAAAACTTTTTAAGGTTAATAACTGTTATATAATCGCCGCGAAGATTCATAATCCCTTCGATAAAATCGGGAGTTCCCGGAACATTAGTTATCGGAGTATCTTTTAGAACCTCTTTTACGTAATCCAGAGAAATACAATAAAAATCATTGTTTAAGTTAAAAGATATGTATTTGTTTTTGGCATGCAATTCCCCTGACGCAATTCTGAGAGAAGATTTTTCGACAATTTCATTTGTTCTTTTTTTCATTAAAGCTTTAGAGGCTTCATCTTGCGGTAAAAGAGCCTGTACATCAACTTCCGGTATGAAACTGTCATGCTGTTTCAGAAGTGTTTCAAGCGCATAAAGATTTACAATAAAAATTGTTTCATTTTCATATTTATATAATGAATCAATTATCATGTTGTTATCAATGAACGGAATTTGATCTACAAGTGCTGTATCAAAAGGTAGTATTCCGATGATTTTTTCTGTAATAATCCCAAAAATAATTTCATCGGTTTTAACAATTAACAGTTCGTTGTGAGAATCATAAGGTGTTACATTGATATTTAAGTAAAATCTTATGTCAATAATATTGATAACAAAATTATTGTATTTCAAAAGCCCAAGAATATTATTCGGCAGTTTTTGAGGATAATCAAGGGCAGGAAGCTTCATAATTTCAAGAACATTGTCGGTATTGATTGCATATTTATTACCGCCGATTTGAAAATAAAGGTGCGTATTTTTCTTCTGCTCAAGATAATTATTGTTCATATAGAACCACCCTGTTTCTTCCGCCTTCTTTAGCTTTGTATAATGAATCATCCGCGGATTTCAATATATCCGCTGCTGTATTAAATTGCTGATAATTCATTGTTAAACCGATACTAACAGTAACTTTTGCTTTAACGCCGTTGTATTCAAACGGATATTCTTCAACCATTCTTCTTAAACGCTGTACAGGGATAATAGCGCCTTCTATATTTGTTTCAGGCATAATCATAATCAGCTCTTCGCCGCCGTAACGGTAAAGAAGGTCGGTTTTTCTAAATGCCTGTTTCATTAGGTCAGCAACGGTTTTTAGTACATAGTCACCATATTGGTGTCCGTATGTATCGTTAACTTTTTTAAAGAAATCAATATCCAGAATTGCAAGCGAGAAATCTGACGGGTGACGTTTTGTACGGTTGTGTTCCTGTTCCAACCCGATTTCAAACTGTCTTCTGTTATAAAGACCTGTAAGTCCGTCCAGAACTGACATGAATTCTTTTTCTGTATACTGATATTTCATTTTGAAGATTGCAAGAAGTTCGCTAATCATAATATCAAAGTATTTGAATGACGAATAATCAACATCCTGTCTTGTATAGAAACAAATTCCGCCGATAAGCTTTTTATCAAATACAAGCGGGATAATGATTTTTGATGTTAAATCGGAAAAATTATAATCAAGTTCTTTTCCGAGAAGCATTCTTACTACTTCAAATTTAGAATCTTTAATTGTTTTATGGTCTTCCATTTTACGGAAAAAGTCGTAGTTGATATCCGAAAGCAAATTCTTTGACAAGTTTCTTCCGAGAGTATCTATATAAAGAATATTTTGTGCAAAATCATCAGGTGAAGCAAAATATATTCCTGCTGCGTGATATTCTACAAAAGAACTTAGCAGTGAGAAAAGTTTTTCAACAAGGATTCTTTCGTAATTCAAGAAGTCGCTTAGGTTTCTGAATTCGTTTGAGAAAACACTTTTCATCAGCAAATCATTCAGGATTGAGTTTAATCTTGTTTGTGCTGAATTATCGGGATCTTCTTTGGCTGCAAGAGCTTGTTTGTATTCATCAGTCACAGGATATCTGCGAACGGTAGCATTAATATTTGTTACCAATTCTTTTATATCGATTGATTTGGATAAAAATAACTGTGCTCCTGCTTTTTTACCCCAGAATCCGTCAATCTTTTTCTCTAATATAGTTAATAATATAACAGGGATTTTTTTTGTTTCTTCAACGTTTTTTATCATTCTGCAAAGATGGTATCCGTCGATTGCAGGCATCATAATGTCTGAAACAACAATATCAGGGGTGCATGAATAAACTTTTTTATATGCCTCGGAACCGTTTGTCGCGGTTTCTACTTCAAAACCGCTTCCTTCAAGTCCCTCTTTTAAAAATTTAAGCTGTGTTTCGCTGTCTTCTACCAATAAAATCTTTATTGCCATATATTCGTATATTCCAATTTTCTAAGTTTTAGTATAAAATAATTATATAATAAATGTCTAAAAAAAACTATAGGAGAGAAGAAGTGCTTAACGATTGGAATTTTGGGTTGAAACAGAGATTTAGTATAAAATGCAGCATCGATTTAGCAATGTTTGTAATGATTTCGGCATTGTTTGTAATATTTGCATTAAAGCATTCAATCAGCTCTTATGAAACTTTAACATATTTAGTGGCAATCATGGCGGTTGTAGTCCCTGTTCAGCTTGGAACACGCCAGTGGATTTCAAGAAGTATTACTAAATTGCTTACAATTCAGTCTGAATCTATGTCAGATTCAGTTTCTGAAATCGTGGAAACTCTAAATTCTCAAAAAAGAATTCTTGAAAACCTATCTTCTAATACTAAAAATGTATCTTCTCTTATAGAAAAACTTAAAAATATTTCAACAGAAACAGTTCAAACTTCCAAAAATACGGAAAAACAGGTTTCTCAATCTATTTCCTGCTCACAAAAAGAGCACGAAGCAATTTCTGCTAATGCTGAAAAGATGCTTGTTTTGAGACAGAAAATCCAAATGATTGCGGAATTGATTCTTGAACTTTCTGAACACACACAACAAATCGGTAACACAATCAGTGTTGTTGATGATATTGCAGAACAAACAAATATGCTTGCACTTAATGCTGCGGTTGAAGCTGCAAGAGCAGGCGAACATGGTAAAGGTTTCGCGGTTGTTGCAGGTGAAATCAGAAAACTTGCTGACGAATCTAAGCAGGCTATTACAAAAATTACTTCTTTAACAAGCAATATTCAATACACTACAAACTCCACTGTTATGGCAACAGAAGAAGGTTCTAAAGAAATTGAAGCTGTAGTTAAAGATATTAACAGTGTTTCGGTAAATTCGGAAACATTATTAAACTATATTGAAAATATTTTGGATTCATTGGGAACTCTTAACCAAAATGCTGCTAAGCAGGGTGATATTATTGAAAAACTTCATCTGATTGACGAAGAGAATAAAAGTATTTCAGAAAGTCTGACTCAAATAATGAGTGCAAATACTGAAAGATTGGCTAAATTAAACTCTCTTTCAAACGAAATTAAAAATTCAGCAATAGAAGGTTAGATTAATTGGATTTTCAGGATAACGATAACAATACACAAGAGCTGATGGGTATCTTCCAAACCGAATCGGAAGATATTCTTGAGCATATTTTTGAAAACCTTCTGACTCTGGAAAAAATGCCCGGGGATAGAGAAACTTCTGCTAATCTTTATCGTGAAATGCACAGTTTAAAAGGTGCTATCAGAATGGTCGGTTTCAATAATATTCAGATGATTATTCATAAAATCGAAGATATTTTTGACGCTGTTAATACTCAGAATCTAACATTAGAGCCTGATAAATTAAATTTGATAACAAAATCTGTTGAGCTGGTTTCTCAATATTTGCAGGAATCAATTAAGGCAGGAAGAGAAATTATAGGCGAAGAATTCAGCCCTACTGTTTCTGCGCTTGAATATATGGCAGAGGTAGACTTGAATCCTGAATTCAGCCAGCCTCAGCACATTGCTGCTATTGATGAGATGGCGAGTTTTGCCGGCATGGCTGATTTGGATAATCTTATGGAGCTGGCTCAAGCAGCCGAGGCTCAGACAAATGTACAGCCTGCTCAAGTAAATAATTGCCAGGAATATCAGGAAGAGATTAACTATGGGTTTAATACCTGTTTTGAATTGATTGACAGTATTGTTCCTGAAGAAGAATCTCAGGAAACTGTTATTTTAAGAGAAGAAGTTGCCAAGATTTATGAGCGTTTTGAATCTTCAGATTTATATGAAGTTAAAATGGCTTTGCAAAATGTGTTAACGAAACTCGATTTTGTTATGAGTGCAACAAATACTTTCACAATCAGTGAGATTTTGGAGCTTCGTAATGAGTTGAGTTCAGCGGCTGCAAAGTTTAATACGTCCTGTATTGATGATGAATCAAGCGGAACAACATTCTTTGAAATTGCAGAAAAAATTAATATGCTTCAAGGCAGCAGTGTTTACGCAAAAGAAATCAAAGACGATATACTTCTCTTGAAAGAACATGCTGATAATAATGAAATTGTTGAAATTATCAATATGATTGAGGAGATTCTCGATTTCATTATGGAAAACTCGGTTCAGCTTGAAGAACAGATGACCCAGACTCTAAAAAGCGGGGTTGAATACTGTGCTTCGCCTAACGAGAGCATTGATGGTGATTTGATTATTCAGCAGTTGGAAATCATGAAACAGCTGCTTGAATTAAACTTTAAAAAGGATTCGGGTGTCAGTGATGTCAAAAACCTTACTACTCAGAGCACTGTTTCAAATAAATCATCTTCTTCAACCGAGATTAAAACACTGCACGTTAATGCGCAAAAACTGGATTTGTTGGTTAATCAGCTCGGCGAGCTTATTATTACTAAAATCAAAACTGAAAAAAGTCTTGAAAAAATTGATTCTATTAAAAATGCGAATGAAGCATGTCAAAAAGATTTACTTAAGACATCAAATTATTTGCGTTATTACAACAGAAAATATCTCCAAAGCGGCGGCAGTGAACAATATACCGGAGCTTTTGTAAAACAGGTTTTTGCTCTGCTTTCCGATATTACGCAAAATGTTTCCAGAACGATTTATGATTTGAATTCTTTGTATCGTTCTTCTAAGGAAGACGATATGAAAATGAGATTAATCATTGATGAGATGGAATCAATGGTTAAAAATATAAGAGTATTGCCTATTTCTACCGTGTTCAATTCTTTCACAAGAATGGTGCGTGATATTGCAACAGAAAAAGGCAAGGATATTGATTTCGAGATTGAAGGTAAAGATACCTGTGCGGATAAAAAGATTATTGAAGAAATTAAGACTCCGCTTATTCATATTTTGCGCAACGCGATTGACCATGGTATTGAATCAAAAGAAGACAGATTACTTGCGGGTAAGAGTCCTGTCGGGAAGATTCTTTTGTCAGCAAAACAGGATGACAATACTGTTATAATTGATGTTATTGATGACGGACAAGGATTTAATCTTGAAAAAATCAAGGATAGAGCTGTTTCAAGAGGGTTTTTGACTCAGGAAGATATTGATTCAATGTCTGACGAAGCTATTATGCAGATTATTTTCTGGCCTGGATTTACAACAGGAGATTCTATTACGAGTATTTCCGGAAGAGGCATTGGTCTTGATGTTGTTAAAACAAAGATTTCTCAGCTTAACGGTAAAGTTAAGGTTATATCAGAATTTGGCAAAGGCAGCTGTGTGCATATTGAAATTCCTGTAACTTTGACTACTTTGAGAGTATTTTTGGTTAAAATTTCTGAGCAGGTGTTTGCGATTCCGATTCAGATGATTACTACATTTATCTTGAAAAAGCAGGATGAAATTAAAACAAACAACGGTACAAGGTCAATTGTTTATAATGATAAAGTTCTTCCGTTATATTATTTGGCGGACATTCTAGGTTTAGAGTTAACTCCGCGCGGGGAAAAAGAAACTATTTTGATTATTGAATCTGATGACAAAACTGTTGGTCTTGTTGTTGACAGACTTCTCGGCGATCAGGATATTTTGCAGAAAAAATTATCTCCTCCTTTATATAAGGTTAAGAATGTATCGGGGATTACGAACCTTGCTTCAGGCGAATTGTGCTTGATTCTTAATATGCAGGATATTCTGCACCATGATTTCAACAAATCTGTTTCTACGGCAGCTGTGCCTAAGCTGCTATCGGCGGATATAATTTCTTATAAGAGAATACTTGTTGTTGACGATTCAATGACAACAAGAACTATGATTAAAAATATTCTTTTGAATATAGGATATATGGTAGATGCTGTACTTGATGCAACAGAGGCTTTAGTTAAGTTAAAAATGAATCATTACGATTTGATTTTGACAGATTTGAATATGCCAAAAATTGATGGTAACGAGTTTATTGAACGATTGAAGAATGATGAAATGTATGCTGATATCCCTGTGATTGTAATGAGTTCGCAGCCAAGGGATAAGGCTATGAAGCTTCTTAAACAGGTTCAGATTGAGGGTTATATTCAAAAAGACGCATTTAATCAAGCTGTGTTTGTAAACATGGTTAAAGAAACATTAACAAAATACCATAACTAACCCCAACCAATGTGAACCCGCTTGTAGTTTCACTTTTGAGGACGACCTGTAGTCTTTCGTCAAACTGGTAATCGCGCGATTGTCGTCCGACCCTTGTTAAAAAACTTAATAATTTGAAGTTTGTTTTGTTATGGGTTATTATTTATAGTGATAGATTGTGCGCGGGGGTAAATAAAACCGGCTTGTAAGAAGGTTATAAAATAAGATGGAAAATAATTATTTTGCACTATTAGCGAATGATGTTAAAAAACTCTGGAACGGTTTGGACGAGGGGCAAAAGCTCGGTATGCTCGGGTTGATTGTAGTTACGATTGTTGCGGCTACATTTTTCCTTTCTAAAGCGATGGAACCTGACTGGGTTGTTTTATATTCAGATTTAAACGAAGTTAATGCGATTAGCATTGTTGAAAATATGAAAAAGAACGGGTATCAGTATAAGGTATCAGAGGATAAGAAAACCATTTTAGTTCCTTCAAATGTCCGAGATGATATGCGTATTTTTGTTGCCGAGAATGATTTGATTAAGAACGGTGACGGCGGATTTGAACTATTAGACGATATGTCATTAGGTTCTACCGATTTTAAAAATAAGTTAACAAAACAAAGAATCTTTCAGGGTGAAATAACCCGCGCAATTGAAAAGATTCAGGGGATTAAGTTTGCGAAAGTACAGCTTGCAGAGCCTGAACGTTCAATTTTTGAAGATAATGATGAAAAACCTACGGCATCAGTGATGTTGGTTTTGGAGCCCGGGTATAAATTAAAAGCATCTCAGGTTAAAGCGATTAAGAATTTAGTTGCTTATTCTGTTCCGAGAATGACTCCTGAACAGGTGTTTATTACAGACCAGAACGGTAACAGCTTGTCTGATGAAACTTCTAAGAACTCTACGGATATGGAAAGCTTTAAGTCTAATTTGGAAAAACAGACTTCCAAGAAGGTTTCTGATGTATTGGAGAAGATTGTCGGCAAGGGTAATGTTTCTGTTCAGGTTAATGCTGATATTGATTTTAATTCGGCAAAGGCTACAATTGAAAGCTATATTCCTGCAAATGATAAGGGTGAAGGCGTTCTTGTAAGTTCACAGACAGAGGTTGAAACTTATGAAAACCCTAATAATGTTCCAAATACGGCTGATGTAAACCGTAGAAACTTGAATTATTCAAAGCAGAAAACTGCTATGAACTATAATGTAACCAAAGAAGTTAAACAGGTGATTTATGCACCCGGTACTATTAAACGTCTTTCGATTGCTGTTGCTGTAAACAAGATTCTTACTGCTGATGAAAAGAATGAGATTAAGGAACTTGTATTATCAGCGGCAGGTGTTGATTATGATAGAGGAGATGTTATTTCTGTTTCAGGTTTGCAATTTGAGGGTGCTACTATTGATAAACAGGCAAACGAAGAGATTGCTAAGCAGTATCAGAGAGAACAAACAATTTATATGTTGACTTCATCAGTAATTCCTTTGATTGTGGTTCTTGTTCTTGGTTGTTTTGCATTGTTCATCTTGAAAGGATTTATTTCAAGAATCCCTAAACCAAGCGCAATGGAAAAGAAACCTCTGGAAGATTCACCTCAAAGATTGATAGAAGAAGACGAGATAAGAGACGCGTCTCCTAGAATAGAGTTCAATAAAAAAGAGCTTCAATCTCAGAAGGAGCAGACAATTACGGAACTAAATGAAGCAATCATGGCAGCACCTGATGACGCGGCAAAACTGTTGACATCATATATTCGCGAATAGTGCTGCGCACGTAGAACTAAATAAGGACTACCGGACATGGGTATAGAAGATATAAAAAAAGCTAAAGAGGAAGAGAAGAAGGTATTTAAACGCCCGAGTCAAAAGGTTGCGGCGTTGTTGATAGCTTTGGGTCCTACTACGGCTTCAGAGATATTGAAGAATATAAAAGACGAAGATTTGCTTGAGCAGATTACGCTTGATATTGCAAATTTGGGTAAAGTTTCCGATGAGGATTTGAACGAGGTTCTTGCAGAGTTTAAAGCTGTTTTTCAGGCTAAAAACTATGTTACTCAGGGCGGGGTTGCTTATGCTAAACAACTTCTTGCACAGGCTTACGGTGATGCGGAAGCGGCGCAAATGCTGGAGAAGGTTAACTCAATGGTTAATACCAATCCGTTCTATTTCTTGAACGAGGCTGACCCTTCGCAGCTTGCGAGCACTTTTTCTTCTGAAAACCCGCAATTGCTGGCTTTGATTTTGGCTTATGTTAAACCTGAACTTGCTGCACAGGTTCTTGCGTTCCTGCCGCCTGACGTTCAGGCAGTTGTTTCTATGAGAATTGCGGATATGACACCTACAAACCCTGAAATTCTTTCTACTATTGAAGATATTGTACAGAGAAAATTCTCTGCACTTTTGGTTCAGGATTTCTCAAATGCAGGCGGTGTGGAATCGTTAGCAAATATCTTGAATTGCTGCGACAGAGGTACGGAAAAAAATATTATGGAATGGCTCGATATCGAGAACCAGAAAATGGCTCAAGAAGTCCGCGACCTTATGTTTGTATTCGAAGATATTATTATCCTCGACGACAGAAGTATTCAAAGGCTGCTTAGAGAAATTGACAGTAAACAGCTTGCTCTTGCGCTTAAGGGTACTAAAGAAGAGATTAAGGATAAAGTTTATAAAAACATGTCTGAAAGAGCACGTCAAATGCTTAAAGACGATATGGAATACCTCGGACCTGTTCGTGCTAAAGAAGTTCAGGAAGCTCAAACTGCTATTGTTAATGCTATCAGAACACTTGAAGCTACGGGTGAAATTACTATTACAAGAGCCAGCGTTGAGGATGAATTAATTGAGTAACAGAATTAAAAGTAATGATATTCAAATAGGCAGTAATTATGTTTTGCCTATTGAACAGTCTAATGTTACTGTTCAGCAGGCTAAGGTAAAGAAGATTATTGCGGAAACCGATGCTAAAGCTCAGCAGATT
This sequence comes from Candidatus Gastranaerophilales bacterium, assembly GCA_023662705.1. Lineage (GTDB taxonomy): Bacteria > Cyanobacteriota > Vampirovibrionia > Gastranaerophilales > Gastranaerophilaceae > CAG-196. The sequence goes on from JAMPIM010000001.1 coordinate 39,792, forward strand.
ATTGATGGTGCCGAAAATAAATCTCAGGTAATTGTTCAGACTGCAAATACTGAGGCTGCAAGAATTATTGAGGCAGCGAGACAGAAAGCTCAGGAAGAATACGATGCGATTAAAAATCAGGCTTATCAGGAAGGTTTTACTCAGGGTGAGCAGGATGGTTTAGCAAAGTTTCAGAATGACGCTCAGCAGGCATTAGAATCACTTGATACTATGTCATCAAGTGTTTTTGATATGAAAAAAAACATTATTGACTCGGCTACACTTGATATTGTGGAACTCGTGAGTGCTATTGCGGATAAGGTTTGCCATGTAAGATTTGATGCTGAAGTTTTAGAAAAAATTACTCTCGATGCTATTAAACAGCTTAATGAAAAAGAAAATATTACTATTATTGTGAATCCTGAACTGGTTGAGAATATTAGCTCACTTGTTCCGACTTTTAAGGAAGAGATTCCAAAACTTGAATCTATCAGGATAGTTGAAGATAATTCTGTTTCACCTGACGGGGTTATTGTTGAGACTTTGAATACCAGACTGGATTCGCGGGTTTCATCCCAGATAGAAGAAATTGCTCAGAAAATGCTTACGGGTGCTGATGATGAGCTGGAATAAAGATGTTTACTCAGATATAATCAAAAAAACCAAAACGATAAAAGAAGTCGGAAAGATTACAGAGATTATCGGTTTAACGATAGAATCTGACGGCCCTAAATCTTCTATTGGTGATTTGTGTTATATCTATAACGATTATAATGATTCTCCAATGATGGCAGAGGTTGTCGGGTTTAAGAAAGATAAAATCCTTTTAATGCCTCTTGCTTCGCCTGATGGAATTCGCCCGGGGGCACATGTTGTTAATAGCGGAAGCGCCATGAAAATCGGAGTTGGAAACCAGCTTATCGGAAGAGTTCTTGACGGCTTGGGAAGACCTATTGATACTCTCGGGGATATTAGGTTCTCGGAATATCGTTCAACAAGAGCAGATGCTATTAATCCTTTGAAACGTAAACGGATTTCGGAGCCGCTTTCTCTTGGAATAAAATCTGTTGACGGGTTTTCAACGGTGGGCAAAGGTCAGAGAATGGGGATTTTTGCAGGTTCTGGTGTTGGTAAAAGTACAACTCTTGGTATGATGGCAAAAAATACCTCTGCTGATTTAAACGTCATAGCGCTTATAGGTGAGCGTGGAAGAGAAGTTAAAGAGTTTATTGAAGAGATACTCGGGACTGAGGGCATGAAGCGCTCTATCGTCATTGCAGCAACCTCTGAACAGCCTTCTCTGGTGAAGATTAAAGCAGCTTTTGTAGCTACTACTATTGCTGAATATTTTAGAGATAAGGGCATGGATGTTTTGTTTATGCTCGATTCTGTTACCCGTATTGCAATGGCACAAAGAGAAGTCGGGCTGGCAATTGGTGAACCGCCTGCTACAAGAGGTTATACACCTTCCGTTTTTGCAATGATGCCTAAACTTATGGAAAGAGCAGGTACTACGGAAAAGGGTACTATTACGGGGCTTTATACGGTACTTGTTGAAGGGGATGACTTTAACGAACCGATTTCCGATACTGCAAGAAGTATTTTGGACGGTCATATTGTGCTTTCAAGGGCTTTGGCTCACAAAAACCATTACCCTGCAATTGATGTGCTTCAATCTTTGAGCCGTGTTATGGGTGATGTTACGGCAGATGAACATAGAAAAGCAGCAGGGGCGGTGAGAAATCTGCTTGCTGTGCATGCCAAGAATGAAGATTTGATTAATATCGGAGCTTATGTGAACGGCTCTGACCCTGTGTGTGACAAAGCAATCGCTTTGATGGATAATATTAACGGATTTTTAAAACAATCCACAAAAGAAAAGATTGAGTATGATAACACTGTAAGCTCTATAATAGAGTTAGGAAGACTTTCGGGATTAAGTTAATGGATATATTTGTAATTGAGATAAAAGATGCGGATAATGTACACATGGAACTTCTAAAAGAGTTTCAGAAAAAAGAAATTTCAGACCCTGAGAAATGGAATGCGCATTGTTTTTCTTATTTGATGGTAGATAGAGTATTGCGCGAGTTTTATAAAATTGAAGACAGGGAGGTAGTTTTTGACGGAAAAAAACCTGTTTTAAAGTCAGGGGCAAAACATTTTTCTATAAGTCATTCGGGAAAATTTGCCGCACTTGCTTTTTCTGACTATAACTGCGGTATTGATATTGAAGAGATTAAGCTCCGCGAGTTTGAAAAAATATCAAAACGCATGGGATTTAACTGTGAAACCTTAGAAGATTTTTATAAAGCATGGACAAAATATGAAGCGGATTATAAACTCTGTGTTCCTGCAAAAAAGAATGAATATTATTGTGTCGAGGGCTATGCACTTACGGTTTCGAGTGTAAATGTTCATGAAGAATTTAATTTATATATTGATGCGGGAAGTTAATTATAGCCCGCTTTTTTATTGCAAAACCATGCTTATTTTATAAAAAGTGTAAAAAATACACCGAATGACTGGTAGTCGGTTGGGCTATTTTTAAGTGTAAAAGTGACATTTTATCCCAAAAACTGCACAAATACTGACTTTTTGAATTCTTAACAAAACTTCACTGTACCCCTTGACAAAAAATTTTGGATGGTGCATAATGAAATTGTTGAATGAAGTGTAAGAAAAACACTTAATAAGAAAATCACCGGAGGTGACAAATGAGAATAAATGCTATAAACAATATAAACTTTAAAGAAAATACTTTATCAAGAGAAATGAACTCTGAAAGTGCAATCCTTATGTTAAGAGATCCAAATGCATCAATCAAGTTCCAACAGAGTCAAGAATACGCTAGAAAAGCTGATTCAGTTGATTCTAACCCGTTCGTTGCATTAGGTTACAAATTATACAGAACTTTCAATCTTCTTAAAAATAATGAAGGTTCTCAAGCCGAAGAAGCTAAGCAATTCAGAGCAATTGCATAACAAATTTCTATAATATAATACACACACATAATTTAGCGGTAATTTTCTAATTGCCGCTTCTTTTTTGTGCTACTCACGTAGTCAAGGGTCGGAGCACATTTCAAGCGGGTTCGCGTTGGTTAGGGTTTAGGATTCTGAAGTTGGGGCGATTGTGCCTAGCAAATATGCATAAACATAGATAAGGTAAATATTCTTAACTGTCAATAAGAATAAAATGAGAGCTGATAAAATCATTCCAACAATATCTCCGCTCGTAAATGCAACTTTCATAAAGTTGCCTGCAAATCCATCTATGAAAGAACTTGCTGCTGCCAATATGATAAAAATTATTGTGTTAAAAAGATATCTGAAAGGATAATTTCCCATTAAATATATAGCTTTTCTTATATTCCAAACCGAAACAATGGAATTCTTATATGCATAGTTCCATAAAAGTGCAGGAGCAAAGAATGCAAAAAATAATGGAATTAAGATTGCTGCTATACGTGGTAATGACATAAATACATGAGACATTACTCCCATCCATATAATAATCACAAAAGGTATCCATAAAAGTGTCATTGCTACAATTGATGCAATACCACGCCATATATTTTTCCCAATATTAAGTTCCGGAAGCTGAATTTCATAATATTCTTTTATTATTCCGTCATAAATATTGTGCAGAATAATATCCCAGTCGCGGTTAATAATTTCTTCTGTAAGATTCCAAAAATATCCAGCTGTGTATATAGCAGGTAAAACCCATAATAGAGCTGTTACCAATGCGCCGATTTCTTTAGGAATCGGGGTATAAATTAATGCGAATCCGAGAACATAAGAAATTAATCCTAATAAAAAGATGAATAAAAAATGTTTCTTAAAATCTTTTAGATGGAACATCCAAAAAAATGGTTCTAACATAACACCTCAATTAGTTATTAATAACATCAAATAAAGCGTTTACAACACCAGGGTCCCATTTAACAGCTGCTTCGTTCTTCATGATTTCTAATGCATCTTTTTGTGACATTGCATCTCTGTATGAACGATCGGATGTCATTGCTGTATAAGCGTCTGCTACCGCAATAATTCTTGAACCGAACGGAATTGAATTACCTTTTAAGCCTTCAGGCTCTCCGCCACCATCCCAGCGTTCTTTGTGGTAGTGGATATATGGGATTACTTCTGACAAGAAGTTAATATTCATCAACAGGTTAACACCAACATTCGGGTGGTTTTGAAGTTTTTCCCATTCTTCTTTTGAAAGCTTGCCTTTATTTGTGAATAGTGATTCAGGAAGAGTAATCTTACCAATGTTTTGTAATAAACCTGCATAATAAACCAAATCGGTTGTTTTTTCGTTTAAGCCGAGTTGACGGCAAAGTTTTCTGGAAAGTTCCGCTGTTCTTTGAGAGTGAGCAACTTTGTATTGACCTTTTTCATCTACAGCTTTAGCCAATCTTTCTACAAATGATTGCTGATGAGCACCCAAATCACCGATAAGGGCTGTTAATTCTGCTCTCATGTGCTGTAATTCTTCAGGGAAAACTGTTTCGTCATTAATGAGAAGTTCAGCTTGTTCAACTGTTTTTTGTAAGTGCATTGATGTTCCGAATAATCTTGCAATTGTTTCAAGAAGGTTCATATATGCACGTTTGATAGTTTTTTCTTTGTAGTTTTCAATAACAATTACGCCGACTACGTGAGCATTGTTGTGCATTGGAACAACTGCAAGTGATTTTACATCATATTCTTTTAATTCATATTTTGGTACGAAGTTAGAAATAGATGAAACATCTTTGATTTGGACCTTTTCTAATGTGTTAAATGCTTTTACTACAATAGATTTGTCATCTTTAGAATAGCCTAATTTTTTTGCATAAATATCTTCGTCAAAATCCACAGAAGAACCTGCAAGTCCCAAGAACTTGTCATCAAAGCTTAATCCGCGTGTAAATTCTTCGGTTAAGTAGATATGGCATGCATCTACGTCTAAAATTTGGGTAAGTGTTTTAGCAATAGAGTTGTAGACAACATACTCATCTTCCGAGTCAAAGCCTAAAACGCAAAGAGTATTGTCTAAAGAATATATTGAAACAAGTTCTTTGAGCTGTGATTTTAATCTTGAAGTCTTGTCTTTAGCGCTTTTGCCGACTTTACTTGCCAAATCTTCAGAGATTAAGAATTCAGAAACAAAGTCTCCCATATTTAAAGCAAAAATCTCTTCAAGCGGGTCATTTTCCATAATATCCAGTGTTCTTGAAAAAAGTGATGCGCCCAATTCTTCTTTATCCGTCATGTCTACCTTCCTACATAAAAGTTCTTATGTTTTATATAACGGCACATTTTTCAAAAACTTTAATGATTTTTTCAAATTTTATACTTTAGTTGTAGAAAAGTTATACTTAGTGTTTAAAAAAGCGGGTTTGAAGGGTTTACAATTCTTATTATTTAGAAATCAGTTCGATAGCATCGATTTCAAAAATATTTGCTAGTTGTTCAAGTTTATCTATTGTTATGTTTACGCGCTGTTTTTCCAGTTTGCTTATATATGAGTTATCACATCCTAATAGAAGAGAAAGGGTTTCTCTTTTATATCCTTTTTCTACTCTATATTTTTGCACATTTAAGGCGATACGTTCTCTTAATAATTGACTCATATTCCATATATTGACAAATTTTATAGAATTAATACAGGACTGACATTCCATACTTTTGGCTAAAATCTTTATCTCTTGACTGTTATTCCATATTTATTGTATATTTATTTACTATAAATGGACTGATATTCCAGAAGAGGAAATATGAATAATATTAAAATTTCAGTAATAGTACCTGTTTATAATGTTGAAAAATATCTTGGAAAATGTCTTGATTCACTTGTTAACCAGAGCATTAAGGATGTTGAAATAATCTGTATCAATGACGGTTCGACTGACAAATCAGGAGAGATACTCAATTTATATGCACAAAAATATTCACAAATAGTTGTTTTGAATCAATCAAACAAGGGGCAGTCAGCTGCTCGCAATTTAGGAATTTCTATGGCGCATGGTGAATATCTCGGTTTTGTGGATTCAGATGACTGGGTTGACTTAGAATATTTTGAAAAACTTTATGCTGCTGCAAAAAAATACGATTGTGATATAGCATGTGCGGGATTTAAACGTTGCGGTAAGTTTAAAAAGTCACTCAAAAAATCTTTTAAAAAAGAAAGAGTTTATACCAATATTGATGATAAAGCCTTTGTGGATAATTTGCCTGACCATAATTATATATGGAATAAAATCTATAAACGCGATAAATGGAATTTTACTTTTGTTGAAGGCAGGTATTATGAAGACATTGCGTTGTTAATCAAAGTACTTTATCACATGGATAATATGGTTACTGTTCCAAAAACCTACTATAATTACCGTCGGAATATTGGTTCTACGGTTACGCAAAAGACGCCAAAGCATAAGCAGGACTTGCTGTGGGCGAAAAATGAATGCAGGTTATTTGTTGAAGGGCATGGTATTAAGCTTAAGAAGACAACAAGTTTTCATAAAAAAGAAAGAATAAAGCTTTTTGGTGTAACAATATTAAAAATTTATTCTTATGAAGATTTTGTTCAATACAGGCTTTTCGGCTTCATTCCTTTTATAACCAGAACAATTGCATAATCTTGAAATCGAATCATGTGGATGATACACTCTATATAGAAGAGATATAAGGAGTATTAATATGAGTTGTTTAACTTTTTTAAAACATGATACTAATGTAGTTAATGAAGCACTTAAAGTTTTGGGTAAAGAAAATCTTGCTTTAATTGTACACGGAAGCAGTTTCCCTGCTCGTGACGGAGAAGATACAGGGTTTGGTACTTTCAACTCTGAATCAGGTCATGCATTGATTGATTACGCATCAAAAATCTTTAATGCTATTCAGCTTGGACCTGCAGGTAAAACTAAATGTACTGACTCTTCACCATATTGCGGTACAATTTTTTCAGGAAACCCTTTGTTTATTGATTTAAAACAACTTACTCAAAAAGAATGGGGAGAAATTCTTTCTCTTGATACTTACAAAAGAGTTGTAAGAGAAAATCCTCGCCAAAATCAGGCAAGAACTTCTTATTCATATATCTGTAATGCTCAAAATGAAGCGTTAAAAGAAGCTTGGAAGAATTTCAAAGATTCTAAACTTCTAAAAAAAGAGTTTGAAAAATTTAAAAAAGAAAACAGCTACTGGCTGGATAACGATTCATTATATGAAGCACTTTCTATCGAAAACGGAAGTGATTTCTGGTACGGTTGGAAGAATGAAACCGATAAAAACTTAATGAATCCTAAGAATGATGAAGAAAAACAGGTTTATGCAGCTCGTATTTCCGAAATCAAAGAAAAATACGCTGATGAAATCGAATTCTACAGTTTCTGCCAGTTTGTTTTAGAAACACAAAACGAAGAAACAAAGAAATTTGCACTTAAAAAAGGAATCAAAATGATTGCTGACAGACAGGTTGCTTTCTCTGACAGAGATGCGTGGGCTTATCAATCATTATTCCTTGACGGCTGGTTCCTCGGATGCCCTCCTGATTATTTCTCAAAAGACGGTCAGGCATGGGGTTTCCCTGTAATGGATCCGGACAAGATGTTCAATGCTGACGGTTCTTTGGGTGAAGGCGGAATCTTGATGAAAAATCTTTACAAAAAGATGTTCAAAGAAAATCCGGGTGGTGTAAGAATCGACCACATCGTTGGTTTGATTGACCCTTGGGTTTATAAAGCAGGTAAAAAACCGTTACCTTCACAAGGTGCAGGCAGATTATATTCTTCACCTGAACATTCTGAACTTTCAAGATATGCTATTCCAAGCTGTGATGATTTGGATTTCACTCTTGAAAATGATAAAGAAAAACGCGTTAAATCATTAAATGATGAACAAATTAAGCTTTACGGCAGATTGATTGAAAAAGTGGTTATCGCTGCTGCTAAAGAATGCGGTTTGGATAAAAACGCTATTGTTTGTGAGGATTTAGGTACTCTTACAAACCCTGTTGATGCGGTTATGAAAAAATACGAACTTCAAGGTATGAGATTAACTCAATTTGTAGTTCCTGAAAAGCCTGAACACCCTTACAGATGTAAAAATATTGGCGAAAATGTTTGGAACATGGTTGGTACTCACGATAATAACCCTATCGAAATGTGGGCAGAATCAATGATTAATACTCACGAAGGTTATTTACATGCCAAAAACCTTGTTGAAGATTTATTTGCGGAAGCTGACAATAAAGATGATATTATTGTAAGACTTACTCAGGACAAAGATTATTTGACATTTGTTAAGTTAACTGAAATCTTTGCTTCAAAAGCTAAGAATGTCCAAATCTTCTTTACTGATTTCTTCAAAATAAAAGAAACTTATAACACTCCTGGTACTTCAGGTGACCAAAACTGGTCATTAAGACTTCCTAATAACTTTGAAGAACTTTGTCCGATTGATTTGAATGCTATCTTGAAGGCAGCAATCATTGCAAGAGGTAAAGAGTTTGCTACAAAACATGCTATCTTGATTGAAAAATTAGGCTAGAGTTGTAACAAAACTTTAAATAAAAAGCAAATTTCCCCTTATATTAGACTTATTTAATATAAGGGGATTTTTATGGGATTAACAGTTGATACGGTAAAACTTGAAAACAATTATATTAAAGCTTCTGAAACTTGTTCTCGACAATCGAATGAGCCTTTATTTGATTATAAACAAGAAGCTGTCGATACGGTAGATTTGCCCTCAAAAAAGGAAGAAGAAGAGTCTTCCGATAATCTTATGCTTTCACTTACTGGGATTGCCTGTGCTGCGGTTATGGGCTTTTTGTATTTGCGCGGAATAAAGAGCGATAGGATTTATAAATCAATGCTTAAGGGCGGTTCTTCTAATTATGGTGTTATAAGAGCTATGGAACCCAAGAATTTTAATAAGATTAAAGCACTTTCCGCACTTTCAAAAGAAGAACGTATGTTATTAAACGATAAACTTCGGGTAAGCGGATATGGCGAGCAGGAATTGTTTTTTGCGACTCTTAAAGGGGATAAACCGTCATCTATTGTGAGTTTGCCCGGAAGAGATTTGGAATTCTTGAACAAAGTTAATACCCGCAGCGGTGCCGGTAATTTTGATTTTCTTCATATTCCTGATGAGTCGACTCCTTTGTGTTTTGTACTTAATAAAAACAAAGTTTTGGAAGTAATCGATAGAAACAAATCTTTTTATACGGCAAGATTGAACTTGGATGCTAACAGTTCTTCCGAGATAATTTATGAAAAGTTGGCAGGTGTATTACAAAAAGATTATCTTGCATATCATGATTTAACAGGTGTTACGCTTGGTTTTTCGCGTAAAAATTCTATGATATTTGAATTGGGAAGAGATATTTCGCCTGATTTTGCCAGATATGATACACAAACTTATAAAACAATGCTTTTGGATAAACTGTATTCTGCTGATTCACCATACAAAGGGTTGAAGAAATCTGAATTGGACGAATTGGCAAATGCAATCAGGTCATATTCTCCTGAAAATAAATGTTTGCCTGATAATGGTTTATATTTTTTCAAAGCTTTTGTTAATGAGCCTGAAGAGTTTGCAAGAATTGTCAGGGACAGTGAAAATTTCGAGAAAAATTTTAAAGCAAAAGATTTATTCTAGTGCCTGTGTATTATATGTTATAATTTTTTTATGGCACGTGAATTTGATTTTTATGTAGTACCGACTCCAATCGGAAATATTCAGGACATTACTTTTAGAGCTGTTGAGGTTTTAAAAAGTGTTGATTTGATTGCTTGTGAGGATACGAGAGTTACCCAAAAGCTTTTGAATCATTATGATATAAGGACAAAATGTATTTCATATCATAAATATAACGAGCGTGAACGTATCGGCTTTTTCTTAAAAGAACTTGGTGAAGGCAAGAAAATTGCTCTTGTTTCTGATGCTGGAACACCTATGATTTGTGATCCCGGGGCGGTTATTGTGCCTGAGCTTATTAAAAACGGGTTTACCGTGACTTCACTTCCCGGCGCGTGTGCGGTTACTACGTTTTTATCACAGATTCCACGAGAGGGCGAGGATTTTACGTTCATAGGTTTTATTGGCAGAACTCAGAAGCAGATTGAGGAAGTCGTAAAAATTCATGCTGCTCAAAACATGGTGTTTTATGATTCACCTGAGCGTATTTTAAAGACTTTAGATGTTATTAAGGGTGTGCGCGGTGAAGTCAGAATTGCGCTTGGCAGAGAGTTATCCAAATTGTTTGAAGAGGTTGTTGCAGATACTGTTTCTAATGTATTGGAACATTTTAAAGACGGGATTAAAGGCGAAATTATTTGTATGGTTTATGCTGACGAGGATGTTTCTGCAAGTGATTTGGATTTCAAAATAAAAGAACTTAAAACTAAGGGATTCAAGGATAAAGAAATTTCGGTTATTCTTTCTTCTTTATTTGGTTTTAACAAAAATGAAGTTTATAAAAAGAGTTTAACTTTGTAACGAATTGTAAAAATGAGAAACAAAACCCTAAAGTTTTTCTAAAAATTGCCGATATACATGACACAGACAAGATTTATCGGAAAGGAAAAACTTAGGATATGTTGAAGAAAATTATTACCCCGACCAGTAACACTTTTTCAGGTGTTGAATTTATATTAAGAGGAGCCAAAAAGCGCAGAGCGATGGCGATTTCAAATGCAGTAACAGTGAATGCCGAAACAGGAGTTCAGGTAAAACTGCAAGCTGTGAAGTAATCGGTCTGACTGATTTTAAATGAGAATGGCTGAGAGTATAGTTTTGGCGGTCGAATAAAAATCGACTGCCTTTGTATTTTAAAAAATACTTTCAAAAAAAAGTTTTTTGTGTTAATATTGCATTAACGAGGAAACGTGGCCGAGTCGGCTGAAGGCGGCACCCTGCTAAGGTGTTATATGGGGTAACCTGTATCGTGGGTTCGAATCCCACCGTTTCCGAATTTTAACCGCTATTATAAGATAGCGGTTTTTTAATTGAAATTTTGTTATAATAGAACCATGAATAAAGATTTGATTAAGTATTTAGTTTTAAGTTGTTTAATAATAGTAATATTACCATATCTGGCGATAAGTTTTGCAACTTCTTTAACAGGATTGGGGATTGCTATAATGTTGTTTATGGCTGTTTTACCTGTTTATTTTATTGTTTCACCTTTAACAGTTAGGGCAAAGCCGATTGTTATAGCTCTTATTCCAATACTTAACGCATTTTTGTTTTTATTATCGGTTAGAATTACATTTAATAACAGTGCGGACAGCTATTTGATAGTTTATATTCCTCTGGCTTATTTAGCAATATTAATAAAATTTGTTTATATGCGTTATAAAGCTAAACTTTAGGTTTTTCGTATATGTTTCTCACAACAGTTTCTTCAAAACCTGCTTTTTTAAGCATGTTATCGATGCCCCACCCATTTTCCAGTTCGCCGATAATGACCGAGTCGGAAGGGGTCAGTTTGTTTTTTAACACTTCTATCAATTTTTCTCTTGTCTGTTCGGCAAGGTAGACCCAAAAATTTCTGCATAAAATTACATTATTTTTAGGTGGAAGGTCATTTAGTGCTTCAAATATATCTGCTTGCTTGAATTTTATTTGTGATTTTAGCTTTTCGGTAGGAAGTACAGCCATAGGATAGCTGAAATTTGTTGATTTTGCCGGTGAAAAATACTTATATGACTCTGAGCGTGTGTGTTTATTAATCATATAAAAATCTATATCAGAAATATTACAAGGTGAGTTTTTTGCATCATTAATCATTGTTTCATCAATGTCAGAGGCATAGATAGGGAAAAATTTCGCAGCTTTTGATTTAAGCTTTTCCATTAATATTACGGCTAAAGAAAAGGGTTCGGTGCCATCTGAGCAAGCTGTATTAATAATATTTACCTTATCTGTATTTTTGTATTTTTCATCCAAAAATTTTACAAGGTTTTCCCAGTTTAAATCATTTCTAAAGAAATTAGTTTTATTTTTGTAAAGAAGCTTTTTGTCCTTAAACACTTGACGTGAATTAGAACGAAAGTTTTGATTATTATTTATATTAGAAAGACTACACACATACATTATTTGTATAGTGAACCATGAATAAAACTATTTGACAATAAGTATTTTGTTACATATACTTAAATTTTTACAGGAGAAATAATGGAACAAGAACAAAATTTACAGTGGAGAGAATCAAGTTTTAAAGCAATAATACCTTTTATCGTGTTTGTATTGTTTTATTTCGGGTTTTCTTTATGGACGAGAGATTTTTCAAAAGTTCCGATGACAGTGGCATTTTTAATATCTTCGGGCGTAGCCTTGACTCTTAACCATAAAGAGAAACTTAATAAAAAGATAGAATTATTTGCTCAGGGAATGGGCAATAAAGATATTATGATAATGTGCCTTGTGTTTGTTCTTGCAGGTGCTTTTACTGCGAGTGCAAAAGCTGTTGGCGGTATTGAATCTGCTGTTTTGATAGCACAGAATTTTATTCCCGCACAGTTTATGGTTTTGGGTTTATTTGTAATCTCTGCACTGATTTCTTTATCAATCGGCACTTCTTGCGGTACTATTGCAGCAATTGTTCCGATTGCGGTTTCGATTTCTCAATCTTTTGGGATTAATCCTTCTTTTGTACTCGGAGCTACTGTCGGCGGGGCAATGTTCGGGGATAATATGTCATTAATTTCGGATACCAAAATCGCTGCAAGCAGAACCCAGAATGTCAGTATGCGTGATGAAATGTTATGTAACCTGAGAATTATCACTGTTCCTGCGATTTTATGTATTATACTTTATATGCTTCCGATGTTTGCAAGTACAAATACCGATATTGCAAATACAGCAATAACTTTAGATACTTATGTAAAAGTCAGTCCTTATATCTTGCTTCTAATTTTAGGGATTTCAGGGGTTAATGTTATGTTTCTTTTGTTCTTTGGGACAATTCTGAATGTAATCATCGGACTTGCACATAATAGTTTCGGGTTATTTGATGTGTTTGGCTATATTGGCGATGGAACCATAAGTATGGCAACAACTATTATTGTAGCAATGCTTGCAGGCGGATTACTTTTGCTAGTAAGATATAATGGCGGAATAACTTATATTATTAATGAAACCGGCAGATGGATTAAAGATAAACGAACCTGTGAAATCGGGATATGTTTTCTTGTGGGTTTGATTAATCTGTTTACTGCAAATAACACGGTTGCAATTATAACATCAGGTTCTATTGCAAAAGAGCTCTCAGAAAAACATAAAATAGATTCTGTTAGAACCGCAAGTTTATTAGATACAACATCTTGTGTTGTACAGGGCATGATTCCTTATGGAGCTCAAATCCTTATTGCGGCGAGTTTAGCTGCATCAATCGGTGCGACTTCGTTTACTATATTAAAAGGGATGTTTTATCCGCTTTTAATGTCGTTGGGATTGATTGTTTCAGTATTAAGAACGAGAAAGTAATTTATTGATTCTTTCTAATATGGTTTCTCTGGGTTTATTGATTTCAGCTTGACGATAATCATCTTCAATACAAGAACAAACTTTTTTTAGTGCTTTATTGTAAGCTTTATCATGAAATGGTTCTAGCATACGATTGACAGTTTCTATACCGATTGTTCTAAAATTCATGCAGTTTAAACTATTTGATGAAAGTATGAGTTGTTGTGTTGTTTTACAGCTGTCATAATCAAATTTCTCTTGTGTTTTTAAAGAATATGTCCATGAATCATTAGATGCTTCCATCTTTTGTAAAAGTTTTTCAAATTTTTTCAATTGGCGATTACTGGCATAATCCATTGCTTTTTGAAGGTATTCGTTGTTGATGATTTTGCCTTGGAACGCTGTATTTGTTTGTATGTTATTAACCTGCATAAATTACTCCTTTATAAGGTTAAACCTTGTAAAAAGATTTTTTGCTACAGGTAAATTTTCTACATTTAGTTTAGCAATCGGAACACTTTTGTTTGAACCGTGATAATCGCTTCCGCCTGTTACTGCTAAGTTATTTTTGTTAGCACAAGCTACAAGGAATTCAATTTCTTCTTGGTTGTATCGTGAGTAATAACATTCAAGACCTTCTATTCCAAAAGATTTCATTGTTTCCAGTTTTGGCAGGAATTCTTCTTTTGAGATATGTCTTTCGCCTTCACCTCCAATAGGGTGTGCCCATACAGGTGTTCCGCCAGCGGATTTAATTGCGGAAATTGCTTCTTCTCCGGTAAATCTTGTATCACCTGCTTTGCAGCCATCAAGATATTTTTTCATTGCATCTTGATTGTTATCTGAAAGCCCGCGTTTTACCAGGACATTGGCAATATGGGTTTTAACAACGCTTTTGCGAGAATAAAGCCAGTTGAGTTCGTCTTTAGTGAGTTCAATATTCCAAATGTCTTTAAGATATTTTATTCTGGTTTCAAGTTTTGCTCTGCGCAGTTTTTTCCCTTTTTCAATAAGAGCAAGTAGTTCCGGATTATGATAATCAATTCCGTATCCTAAAATATGACATTTTATATCACCTGCTTTACAGGTAAGTTCAACAGCAGGAATAAAACCTTCCGGCATGAGCTGTGCCATTTCTTCACATCCTGCAACTGTATCATGGTCAGTTAATGCAAATATTTTTATGCCTGCAAGTTTAATTTGTTCAGCAAGTTCACGGACGGAATCACTTCCGTCCGAATAACTGCTATGAATATGTAAGTCTATTTTGTCCATTGCTTTTTATTTTACAAAGTAGGTTGCGTTTACGTTTGCGTTAATTTTTATTACTCCGTCAGAGATTGAGACTCCGCCGCCTGACATAGAAGTCGATGCTTCTGCAACATCAGCCATCATGTTTTTAGCCATATAGAATCTCTGGTTATGATAGTTATTTGTGCTGCAGCTTGTATCAAAAGTTCTGATACCATCGAGGTTTGAACCGGTTGCTTTTGCAATAATACCTGCTCTGGTTTTTGCTTTATCAGCAGCAATTGAAATTAAATCATTGCATTGTTGGTCATAGCTTGAAACAGAGAATGACAGGTTGTCTACATTTGTAGCACCTGCTGTAATTGCGCTGTCAATCATTTTTCCTACATTTTCGATAGATTTTGTGTGAACAATTACGCGGTTTGAAACCTGATATTTGTCAAAAACTCTTTTTGAATTAACGTAGTTATAAACAGGTGATGCATTAAAATCAGATGTTTTGATAAAATCGCCGTTTTGCGTATTAATCATTGATTTAAGCTCTGCAAAAACTTTGTCTGAAATTTCTTTGTTAGCTTTTGTTGCACTTTGCATTGATTTATTATCGTGGGTTTGTACAGCAAATGAAATTTCTGCAACATCAGGCGCGATTTCTGTATTAGCGCTTGTGTTAACTGTAATATATCCTCTTTCAACAGCTGCCTGTACTGCGGCACCTGTACCTAAAATGCCTAAAACAGCCAATGAAACTAACATTTTTTTCATAATTATTTCTCCTCATACTACCTTCTAATTATACAATCTAAAATATTAACGATTGCACAAATGTTTTTGTTCATTTTTATTTAAAATTTGTAATTTTTCATTAACGCTAATATAAGCTTTAAAAATCTTGTTTGAAACTGTGTCGTCAAAAGCTTCTTGAATTTTATCAAGAGGATATACGGTTGACAGGTTCTTGACGTTTACTTTTCCTGAAACAAGGAGCTCAAATGAATCTCTCAAATCAGCAGGGGATGGTGAATAGCTGCCCATGACGGTTAATTCTTTGTAATAAATTTCGTTATTTGCATAGCCCCAATTGTTTGGAGTACTTGAGAAAACAAGTATTTTTCCGCCCATTTTGATATTTTTTAAAGCTGTATCAATTGCTTTGTCGGCTCCTGAGGTCATGAATACAGCATCTGCTTCAAAGTTTTCGGGTAAAGGTTTGATTCCCATTTGATTCGCAAGTTCAAGTCTTTCTTTAATCAAATCGCATCCGTAAACATCGTATCCGAAAGCTTTTAAACCTTCGCCCATCAAAAGTCCGATTGAACCTAAACCTACAACAAGGACTTTATCTTCCTTCTGTAAGTTACAGCGTTTGATTGCACGAATACAGCATCCTAAAGGTTCATAAAAAGAGATTTCTTCATCGCCCATGTGCTCAGGTACTCTATAGGCAACTTGCTGTAAATGTTCTTCCGATACGAAAACTTTTTCGCTGAAACCGCCGGGAAATATGTTTGTAGCTTTAAAATGTGCACACATTGAATAGTTTCCGTGTTTGCAATATGTACATTCAAAACAAGGAATATGGTGAGAAGTTACAATTCTTTCTCCGGCTTTAAAATCAGTATCGGAATTTATTTCATCGATAATTGCAACAATTTCGTGTCCTAAAACAGCACCGTCTTTTACAATTTTGTGTTTGAATTTAACAATATCGGAACCGCAGAGCCCGCACCCGAGTACTTTGACGATTGCACCTTTTCTGCCGTCAAGTTTAATATCTTCGGTTTCATTGATTATAATTTGTTCGTTACTTACGATAGCTGTCTTCATTTGTAATACTCCGATTTTATTTTTGCAAATTTTACGTTAGCATAAAAATATTTTAGAATCTGATAAGCATTATATCCTTTTTTAGCTAAGTTATTTGCGCCGTACTGGCTCATTCCGACTCCGTGTCCGTTCTTTTTGATTCCATCGTCAAATGAAGGTACGGATTTTAGAAACGCCAAATCTTTTGACCAGACCTGACCTGCGGTTGTTGTTTTTCCGCCTGCTGAAGCTGAATAGTAAGCAGGAATAATTTTACCGTCATAAACCAGAACCAGACCTTCGGTTTCTGTTACCGCATCGTTTGTTTGAGGAGTCTCAGCGCTTGCTCCGCCATAAGCTTGATCTTCAGGTGTATCTTTAAGGTCATAGCCGTGTTTTCCGCGTTTACCCAGATTTGCAAGAGCATAACTTCTTGCAGCAATTGCCTGAGCTTTGTGAGCATCGTGTTCCCATGATGGCGGCATCTCTGACGGTACTACTCCTTGAAGATATTTTTCAAGAGGAACATCATTTATTACGGTTAAACTCAATCCGTCGTTAACAACCTGAAAATGTCCTCTGTACCATTTCCTCTTTACGCTTACGAATCCGTTAGGTTCAGGTTTGATAACAATTTTGTTGCTGTTAATCTTTTTATACTGCCCGTCAACTTTTATTGCAATTACCCCTCTGTAGGGTTTGAATTCATATCCTTTCATCTTATCCATGACGAAGATGAGTTTATTTGTCTTGCAGTCTATAATTTCCGCTTTGGTGGAAGATCCGATAAATGTACGGTTAACTTGGGTCTGGAGTCCGATTTTTATAGCAAAACACGGCTGAATAAGTATCAGCAAAGCAAAAAATAAAAAAGCAATCTTTTTTATCTGTTTAACTAACAAAATCTAACCTTTTCCCCCTCCCTATAATATTTTATACCAAAAATGCGTATGTGAAAAATAAAAGGAGTGAATTTTCACTCCTTTTATTTACATAGATTCTTTTAAATTTAGAATATCTTCATCGCCATCAGCTATTGCATTAAGCCGTTCTAAAAATCTGTTATTTATTTTTGTTTCTTCAGCTTCAATTTTTGCAAGTTTTTTGCCGAAGCAGCCTGCTAAAAATTCAAATCTGCCTGCCATTACTTCATCACCTTTTTCGCGGCAGTTTTGAGCAATTAAAAGATTTCTTTTTTGTTCATGTTCAGCTCTGTATTTTCCGTCTTCAAAACCTAAACATGCACCTTCTCTTTTATTAAGTTCTTTCATTGCTTTTAGCGTTTTAACTAATTTTGTCACGATATCATTATCGGAAAGCGTTTCCATCATTGAATCCAAAGATGTTTTAAAGAATCCCCCGACAGCTTTATCTTGATTTGTTCCAAGATAATAACATTCCATGTTATTCCAATCTTCCCCTAGACGGGTCATTGATAATGTATCATTGATTTCAGCTGTTTTTTCGGCAAAAGCTTTTTGGATATTTTGTAATCTTACATTATCTTTTACTGGAGTTGTGATTCTTAATTTAGCGCCAAATGTAGTGTTGTTGATATTATTGAGCATTACTTGCTGCCTCCTTTTTTGAAGTTAAAGTAGGTAAACAAACTTTTTTGCGCTCATGTAAATGTTTTGTTACATTATGACTTTAGCATAACCATCAAAACAGAAATGTCAGCAGGCTTAACACCGCCTATGCGTGAAGCTTGAGCGAGGTTCGTAGGACGAACTTTTTCGAGTTTTTCGCGGGTTTCTGTAGAAATATGTTTTAATGTAGAATAGTCTAAATCAGCAGGAATTCTGTATTTTTCAAGTTTTTCAGAAGTTTCAACTTGATTTTCCTGTCTTTTTATATAGCCGTCGTATTTGATTAATACTTCAACTTCGCCTGCAATGTCTTCGCTTAAGTTAAGATTTTGGGTTTCAATATCCAACTCTCTGAGCACATCATAGGTAATATTAGGACGTTTAAGAAGTTCAGCCATTCTAACTCCGCGGTCAAGGTGTTCTGAGTATTTAGCTAATACTTCATTTGCTTCCTCGGTTGCGGAAATCTTTGTTTCGCCGAGTCTTGAGATTTCTTTTTGAATATTTTCCTGTTTGTCTTTGAATCTTGCATATTGAGTATCGTCAATAAGCCCAATATCGTGGCCAATTGAGGTTAATCTTGAATCGGCATTATCCTGTCTTAAAAGAAGTCTGTATTCGGAACGAGATGTAAGCATTCTGTAAGGTTCCTGAATATCTTTTGTTACCAAATCATCAATCAAAGTACCGATATATGAAGAGCTTCTTGAGAGTTCCAACATATCTGATGAGTTTAAATATTTAACTGAATTTATACCTGCAATCAAACCTTGCGCCGCTGCTTCTTCATAACCGCTTGTTCCGTTGATTTGACCTGCAAAGAATAACCCTTTAATATCTTTTGACATCAAAGAATGTGTTGTTTGTATTGCAGGAACGGAATCATATTCAACAGCATAAGCAGGTTTAATAATATGAGCATTCTCCAATCCAGGTAAAGAGCGGAGCATTTCTACCTGAACACATGCAGGAAGGCTTGTTGAGAATCCCTGAATATAAACTTCATAAGTATTAAGACCTTCCGGTTCAATAAAAATGTGGTGAGACGGATTTGATGCGAATCTTACGATTTTATCTTCGATAGACGGACAGTAACGCGGCCCTACACCTTGAATAAGTCCCTGATACATTGGGGATTTATCAAGATTTTCGCGAATAATTTTATGTGTATCTTCATTTGTTCTTGTTAAATAACAAGGAACTTGAGGTCTTACAGGGCGGTTAGGTTTAAAAGAATAAAAACTTAATTTTTCATCCCCGGGTTGAATTGTCATATTTGAATAATCAATAGTTCTTTTATCAACACGAGCAGGAGTGCCTGTTTTTAATTTTTTTGTTCGGATTCCGTTATTTCTTAACCATTCTGATAATCCGATTGCAGCACGTTCGCCAAGTCGTCCGCCTGAGTATGCTTGAAGCCCGACATACATTTTGCCTTCAAGAGAAGTTCCTGTTGTAAGGATAATTGCATCGCATTGATATTCAATGCCATATTCATCCATTGCGCCTGTAATTCTGCCGTCTCGGGTGCGTAGCTCTGTTATGCAGCACTGTTTAAGCCAGATATTCGGAGTGCTTTCAATAATATTACGCATATATTGCGAATATTCTTTTTTGTCGGATTGTGCTCTAAGTGCTCTTACAGCTGGGCCTTTTGATGAGTTAAGAGTTTTCATCTGGATATAAGTTGCATCTGCAACTTCGCCCATAACACCTCCCAGTGCATCAATCTCGCGCACAAGAGTTGATTTTGCAGGGCCTCCTATTGCAGGGTTGCAAGGCTGCAGTGCAATGTTATCAAGGTTTAAGGTGCACAGTAATACTTTACATCCTAAACGCGCAGCACCGATAGCAGCTTCGCATCCAGCATGACCGGCTCCAACTACGATTACATCAAATTTGTTTTTTAGATAATCCAACATAATCTAATTATAGTATAAAAAATATTATTTTTGTTTTTTTACTATTGCAGGAATCTTTGTGTTTAGAATTGCTAATGCATATTTATTATCGTTTTTGAAACAGTTTTCTGATGCAGCTAAGAAGCTGGCTTTGTCATTGAAATGATATCTATGTGAATATTGTATAGCAGAAATACCGCCGTTTTTGGCCATCTTGCATTTTACCAGATTATATTCAATATATCCTTCATTTCCTTTACCATACATTAGTCCAAATGAAAAAGTATTGTCTTTAGAATTAAAACCTATTAATCGGAATTCCGGGTTTTTCGAAAGTGTGTTTATAAAATTGTTAATGTAATCAAATTCGCTTTCTTCTTTTGGTAAATACTGTACTGTTATCAAATCTGTCCAGTTTTCAAGTTTCTGTGAAGGAGCGATATAAGCATTCATAATGTTTGGCGAGTTTTTGAGTACTTTTTCAAGATGATATTCCTGATTCATAAAATTAACTGTTTCAGCATTTGCTAATGCACAGGTAAATAAAAATGCTGTCAAAATATAGAAAAATTTTTTCATAAAGTCCTCCCTTTTCAATATTATAATCTAAAAATGATTTAAACAGTAGTACATTGTGTTGTTTTTGTATTTAAGGTATATTGGATGAGAGAGGTGCTTATGTCAATAATTGTTCTTGATTCCAACGCTAATTCACGCGAAATTCTTAAATCTTTTCTTGAAGAGTTGGGATTGAAAGATGATTTGAAACTTTTTGCGGATTATTTTAGCGGAATAGCAGAAATTAAATCTCAGGAGGCTCCTCCAATAGTTTTTGTTGATATTTCCAACGAAACCCCTGATTTAATTGAAACTGTTAAGAATATCAGGCTGTTAACAGATAAAATTGTTATAACATCAACCGATTATTCTACCGATACAATTGTGAAAGCAATGCGCCTCGGAGCACGAGAATTTTTGCCGAAGCCCGTTATTAAAAATGATTTGATACGTGTTGTTGAAATGCTTTCTAAACCTGAAACAGAACTTGAAATTACTGCATCAAAAATAATAACTGTTTATTCAAATAAAGGCGGAATCGGTAAAACTACAATAGCTTCAAACCTTGCAGCAGAAATTGCCAAGACAACTCATGATAAAGTTGCTCTTGTCGATTTGAATTTGCAGCTCGGAGATATTTCTACATTCTTGAATCTTAGTCCCGGTTTTGATGTAGCTTATGTTATCAAAAATCTTATTGATAAAAAAGAAGACACCTTGCTTAGCGCATTTGAAAAATATAAAGATTCAAAGTTATATGTTTTGTCAGATCCAAATTATATTGAACAATCGGAAAGTATTACACCGCAGCAAATTGAAAGTTTATTCAAAACTTTGAAAAAGAGTTTTCCGTATATTGTAGTTGATATGTCATCAAATATTGACCCGAACTCATTAAAAATTCTTGATTGTTCGGATTTGATTTTGTTCACAACAATTGTGAATATTCCTGCAATAAGAAATGCACAGAGATGTCTGAATCTTTTTAAATCAAGACGTTATCCTTCTGATAAAGTTAAAATTATAATTAATCGTTTTATGGAAAACGATAGTATCACTGTTGAAGATATTGAAACGACTCTCGGTGAAAAAGTTTACTGGAAAATCCCGAATAATTATTTTTCAATTATGGAAAGTATTAATAAAGGTTTGACCGTGAGTGAAGTTAATACAAACTCTAATATTGCAAACAGCTTCCGTAACCTTGCTTCAAGGATTTCGGATGATATAGTAGAATCGTCAATTATAAAGTACAGGATATAAAAATGAAAAAAGTTTTTGAACTAACAAACAGATACATAATTTTAGGTACACCGTTAATTTTATTTTCACTGCTATCAACAATTTATCTTGCAGTGTCTGCAAGAGGTGCGGTGATAAATCTTATAATCGGACTTGCGTTATTTGCTTTAATGGTATCTGCATTTACGGCAGGTTGGTTTAATATGGTAAAAATTGCTGTTCTTGAACCGGAAAGAGATGATCCTAATTCCTTAATCAAAGAATTTACTCCAGGGGTTGGCGAATACTTTTTATCAGCTTTGGGTATGTTATTAAATATACTTTTGATTTCTTTAATAATTCTTATGGCTGCATCAATGGCAGGCATGAAAATTATAGGAAATCCTAATATTTCTATTGATGCTCTTAATTCTGCTCTACAAAATCCTGAAGCTTTAAAAACATTCTTAGCTTCATTAACAAAAGAACAGCTTATTAAGATTAATGCGTGGAACTTTTTATTATTGGCGTCTATGGCTTTGGCTTATTTTTTAGAATTGCTTTCCGTTCCTGCATTGTTTTTCAAAAACAAAAATCCGTTTATCGCATTTTTTATAGGATTAAAAGATTTATTCAGCAGAAAATTTTTCCAAACTTTAGGTATTTTTGTATTAATATTTGTTGTATATAGTATAATATCGATACTTTCAGCAGTATTTATCGGAAATACAATTTTGCATTTTCTGATAACTCTGGCGAATTTCTATTTTATTACATCAGCTTCAGTCGGAGTATTCTATTATTATCATAATAATTTCGTAAAACCGCAAATCGGACAAAATATAGACAAAAGAGTATAAATAAAAACGGAGGAAACTATGAAAAAGTTATTAATTTCATTATTTGCGCTCGGATTATTCTCAATGCCTGCTTTTTCAGCAACTTGGACAGCAGCAGACAGAGTGAATACAGTTGGTGCGCAATTATTAAAGAAAAACGGATTGCCTGAAAATACTCAGTTTAAAGTAGTTAACGGAGCTGTGAATAACGACGATGCTACAATAACCAATACAATCCAAATTTCAAGCACTGATTTGACTTATACGGGGAATGATAATGAAGTTGCAGCCGTAATTGCAAGAGAGCTTGCATATATCATTAACGGACGTGCAACAAAATCTAAAATGAGAGATTTTGCTAAATCAGCGATTAATAATACTTTCTCAGAAGGCAATCTTATTACAAGTGTTGCAAATAGCGATTATGCAGCAAATAAAGCTTCTATGAGTGATAACAAAGATGCTGATATTACAGGTGCGGATTTGATGATTCAGGCAAACTACAATCCGCTTGCAAGTATTGTAGTGCTTACAAAAATGCCTGGAACTACAATGGAAATTGCACTTGGCAAACCTTGTAACTCTGAAAGAGCAATGAATATTTATGATTATTTAACTTACAACTATCCTTCAAAAGTAAAAGCAGGATACGGTTGTAAAGAATATAAGGCATTTTTGACTTATGCTGATCCGATTGTGAAAGAAAGAAATTCTAATAAGAAAAAGTTAGAAAAATTCAATAAAGAACAGGAAAAAAACAGAGCAGTCAGAGCAAAAAATATCGCTCAATACAAATCAACAGGTGTGAGCGGATGGGATGCTTCTTATAATTTATTAAAAGCATTCACTGAATCTTCAGAGAAATAATTGTTAAAAAGGTCGGATTGCAATCCGACCTTTTAGTTATAATTCAAAATATTCAGATTTATTCAAAGTTCTTTCGTTTCTATAATAGCTGTTTAAAAACTTAGCGCGTTTAATAATGTTATACCACTCGTCATAGTTTCTCATAAAATCATTTTTATCTTTATTGATATAATGTACGCTTACGACAGCATTATGTGCACGTGTAACTCTGAAAAACTCACATTGTCCTTCGATATTTTTATAATTTTGGGTACATCTGCCTGCAATTGCATCATTAGCAGTGCTTCTCAGTGTTTTATAGTTTCCTGTAGGATTTGTTTTCTTCATCATTGCAAGATGATTATTCATAAAAACATTAACGGGATAAGCGGAGTCGTTATATGAATGTACAATGATTGTTCTACGCCAGTTATTACTTGCTTGTCCGTTTGGGACGTATTGTAAAATAGCTTCGTTGCCGATTTTTTTATAATAAGCTTTTACCCACAATTCTCCTGATGGATATTTGATAATAATAGTTTCGTAAGCCATTACGCAAAGTGTAGTGCATAGAGTTAAAATACTAAATAAAAGGACTTTTTTCATTAGCCAAAACTCCTTTTTCTCTGACTTCCGTAATTTTTTTCAAAAGCTTTGCTGACATAATTTCACTTTCGAAATGTCCAATATCAAAAACGACTTTTTCGGCTTCTGCTGCCGTATGGAATTTTAAATCACCTGTGACAAACGCGTCACATGGAGTTTTGTTCATAAATTCACTTCCTGAGCCAGCACAAAATCCTATAGTTTGGATGGTTTTTGTGCTGTTATTATTAATATATCTGAGTTTTGGTGAAAGCGGCAGAAGTTTTTCTTTTAGTTCTTCTACGGAAATTGCTTCAGGTAATTCAACAATTCTTACAAATTCTTCAAAAACTTTGCCTTGAAAACCCAGTTGTTCAAGAATCAAATCCGTTGTTCCGCCATTAGCTTTATCTAAGTTTGTATGAGCACAATACATATTTATTTTTCTGTATTCCAAAGGTACAAAAAACAACGGGTGGTGTGAAATTATCATATCGCAATTTTGTTCAAGCGCCTGTTTTACAACTTGTTTTGTTATAGTCAGTGCAAACATTATTTTGCTGATTTCAGGAGATTCTAAATCTACAATCCAACCGCTTGCGTCCCACTTTTCCTGTGTTGAGAGCGGTGCAAAAGTTTCGATTTTTTTTACAATTTCGTATTTATTCAAAGATTTTCTCCAAAATCTTGCGTGCAATATTTAGTTTAGTATCTTTTTCAATATGACAAATATTCAGTTTTTTATCAAGAATGTAAACTTCGTTTAAGTCGCTTGAGAATCCGATATCTTTTCTGGAAATATCATTTGCAACAAGATAGTCGCAACCTTTGTTTTGAATCTTTGTTTTGGCATTTTCAAGCAAGTTTTCGCTTTCGGCACAAAATCCTACAATTTTTGCATTTGAGCCTGCAAGACTTTTTAGAATATCAGGATTCTTTACCAGTTCAAGACTGATTTTGTCTTCAGAAGTTTTTTTCATCTTTTGTTCTGAATAGTTTGCGATTCTGTAATCAGCAACGGCTGCAGTCATAATGACACAATCTTGTTTTTCAAGTTCTGTATGCACTGCTTTTTCCATTTCCTGAGCTGATTCCGTTACGACATTTTTGTATGGTTTATCTGCCGAGAAAGTGGACACAAGCGTAACTTCTGCTCCCATTTCGTAAGCGCAGTCAGCAAGTGCAAGCCCCATTTTCCCTGAGGAGCAGTTAGAAATATATCTCACAGGGTCAATTTTTTCTTTTGTTCCGCCTGCGGTAATTAAAACTCTCTTACCCTCTAATACTTTGTTTTGAGAAAGAATCTTAGAAGTTTCTTCAAAAATATCTTCTACTTCAACCATTCTGCCTGTTCCGTTTGTTCCGCAAGCTAAGAATCCTGATTCAGGGTTTAAAATATGATATCCGTGATTTTTAAGTTTAGATAAATTCTCTTGGACAAAAGGATTATTCCACATATTAGTATTCATTGCCGGTGCAAGAAGAATCGGTTTTGAAAACGCGCAGGCAGTGGATAACAAAAGATTATCGCAAATCCCGTTTGCTATTTTTGAAACTGTATTCGCTGTAGCAGGTGCAATTATAAAAATATCAGAATCGCATAACGAAATATGTTCAGGCTTGTATTCATCGATTTCAAAATTGTCAACATAGACTTCATTTCCGCTTAAAGTTTGGAGTGTGAGTTTAGTTACAAATTGAAATGCATTAGGAGTAACTACCACTCTTACATTTGCTCTCGCTTTTTTAAAAAGTCTGATAAGAGAGCAAATTTTATACGCTGCGATACCGCCTGTTATCCCGATTAATATGTTTTTATTTTCTAGCATGCTTATATTATAACGCAAAGAAAATAAAACGCCGTATATACTATTGAAATAAACTTTTTATATGATATAATAGAGGTTGATTGGAGGGAATATGGCAAGAGTATTGATTTCAATGTCTAACGATTTCTTAAACAGGGTCGACAGTATCGCAACTTCTGAACAAAGAACAAGAAGTGAACTTATAAGAGAAGCTTTGCGTGTTTATATTAAACGCAATAAGATTGCTAATAATGCAAGAGCAGAAGAAAATGCAACTATCTTAACCGAACTCCTTTCTTAAGCTTGTGATATAATTATTGTATTATGGAATACAATATTAAGAACGCGGAAAAAAGTTTGACTGCACAGTTTGATGCGGTTAATGAGATTAGAGATAACAACCAGAGAAAAGTTTTAAAGGCTTTTTTTGATAATAAAGTTGCTCCTGAACATTTTTACACAGTTTCAGGTTACGGGCATGATGATTTAGGGAGAGAAGTCTTAGATAAGACTTTTGCTCAGGTATTTAAAGCAGAAAAAGCATTAGTGAGAATACATTTTGCATCAGGTACACATACATTAGCGTGTGCTTTGTTTGGTAATTTACGTTATGGAGACAAATTGGTTTCTATAGCGGGAGCACCTTATGACACTATGCAGGAAGTAATTGGAACTGCCGGGGATGAGGAAACCAAGCGTTCTTCATTAATCGGCAACGGCGTTTTGTATGACGAAGTTCCTTTGAAAGGTGATGAAGTAGATTTTGTTGCCTTAGAAAGAATGATTGACGACACAACTACAATGGTTTTGATTCAGCGCTCTAAAGGTTATTCAACAAGAAAATCTTTGACTATCGATGTTATTGAGCGTATTTGTAAAACAGTTAAATCAAAAAATCCGGATTGTATTTGTTTTGTTGATAACTGCTATGGTGAGTTTGTAGAAGACAGAGAACCGATTGAAGTTGGTGC
The DNA here is from genome assembly GCA_023662705.1 of Candidatus Gastranaerophilales bacterium. Taxonomy (GTDB): domain Bacteria; phylum Cyanobacteriota; class Vampirovibrionia; order Gastranaerophilales; family Gastranaerophilaceae; genus CAG-196. The sequence continues at coordinate 66,615 of JAMPIM010000001.1, forward strand.
AGACCTGATTGCAGGTTCTTTAATCAAAAACCCAGGTGGCGGAATTGTAGAAGCAGGCGGATACATTGCAGGTAAGGAACTTTATGTTGAACGAGCTGCAAATCGTCTTACAGCACCTGGAATCGGCTCTGAAGGCGGAGCAATGTTTAATCAGCACAGATTAATGTTTCAAGGCTTGTTTATGGCGCCTTCAATCGTTTCGGAAGCGGTTAAAGGTGCAATTCTTGCCGCAAAAGTTTTTGAAGATATCGGGTTTAATTCTGCACCAAGGTTTGACGAAAAGAGAACTGATATCATTCAAAACATAATTTTTGGAAAACCTGAACACTTGGAAGAATTTTGTAGAACAATTCAATCTCTTTCACCAGTGAATGGGTATGTAACGCCTATTCCTGAGTATATTCCGGGGTATGAAGATCAGGTGATTATGGCAGGTGGTACATTTATTGAAGGTTCTACAATCGAACTGTCAGCAGATGGACCAATGCGTGCGCCTTATGTTGCATATTTGCAGGGCGGATTGAATTATGCTCACGTAAAAATATGTCTTGAAGAGATGGTTAAAAAACTTTAAAAAAATATTTAAAAACCCCTTTACAAAAAAAATTTATCATGTATTATAATAAATGTAGCCGAGATAAACTTGGTTATGACCCGAAAGTGGGGGATTAGCTCAGCTGGTAGAGCACCTGCTTTGCACGCAGGGGGTCAGGAGTTCGAATCTCCTATCCTCCACCATTTAAAAAGAGCCTCAAAGGCTCTTTTTTTATTGCATTAAAAATAAGGAGATTAATAATGAAATTACTAGGACTTGATATTGACGGAAATGAAAAAGAATTTGATTTGAAAGAGTTTGAAGGTCAGAGAGTTGTTTTATATTTTTACCCTAAAGACAATACATCAGGATGTACGCAGGAAGCGTGCGATTTTAGAGATAATATGAATCGTTTAACATCATTAGTTACTGTTATTGGAGTAAGTCCTGACAGTATAAAAAGTCACAAGTCTTTTAGAGAAAAACAAGGATTGAATTTTATCTTACTTTCTGACCCTGAGCATACTCTTTCAGAACAATACGCTGTTTGGAAAGAAAAATCAATGTATGGAAGAAAGTATATGGGTATTGAACGCTCAACATTTGTCCTTGATAACGATGGTAATATCGAAAAAGAATGGCGAAAGGTCAAAGTTAAAGGGCATGTAGATGAAATAATTGATTATTTGTCTAAATAAAAAAGCGACTCAACTGAGTCGCTTTTTTATTTTATAAACCTAAATCCGGTGTTCCTGCTTCAGCTGCTGGAGCGGCTTCCTCTTCTTGAGGTGCTGTGTGAGCATATAATCTTAAGCTCATATTTGTTACAAGAACAGTTTTATCTTTTTCGTAAGGTTTAATATCCATTTCGTTGATTTTAATGTAATAAGGATATTGATAAATATCTTGAACCAGTTTTCCAAGGTTAACATAATTAGAAACCAATTCCATATCGACATCACAAACGAAATAAACATCTTTACCGAATTCTACGAATTTATCTGATGCAGGGTTGTATGAATAATCAATTGATTTAATCTTAACTGAGTTTGAATGAATCATTTCAATCAAATCATTATAAAGAGTAAAGAATAAAGTATCGTTACCCAAATCAGATTCAACAGGTGAATAAATTTTCTTTTGTGAACCCGCAATTGAATCTTTAAGCTGTTTCAATTTATTGATTACGCGGGTTCTTTCAGCCTGTTTGCCCTCTAACTCTTGTTTTTTCTGTTGAAGACTGGCTTCTGAACTTGTGCGTTCTGTAATCTGAGGTGTTATTAAATAGTAAGCACCCAGCACACAAGCTAACGCTACTGCGCCAAAAATCATTACACCATAATATTTTTTATACTTTTCCATTTAACATTGTCCTTTTTGTGTTATTCACCCAAATCGATATTAGGAAGTTCTCCTGAACCATTGCTGTTTTGATCTGATTTAGCAGGTTTGCTAACAGCTGCTTCCGGTGCATCTGAAATTCTGAATTCGTAGAAGTCAGCATTCATAGATGTGATGATAGAATCTGTATCAAAACTTTCATCTTCTGCTAATTCTACTAATTTAGATTTTGATGCCAAGCCCAATTTTTGTAATTTGATTTCAGAAGTAGGGTTGTAATCCTTAATATTTCTAAAGAAGCTGTAAACGCTTTCTAAGTTATCAGCCTGACCTTCTATTGTAATCTTATCGCCTAACTGTAAGTGAGTAAGCCATAATTTTTTCGGAATTTCTGTACCAACAATTGTGTAATATGTGTAAACATTTTTGTTATGTTGTAAACCGATTCTAACTTCATCACCTTCATCAAACATATCAGCAGATACGTTTTTATTTTCATCTAAGAATCTCTGAATGCTCGCAATATCTGCATCCATACGTGAAATTTCATTGTTATTATTAGCAATCATTGTTTTTAATGGAACTAAAACCGCTACAATAATTACAGCTGCAATAATAGCAAATACTGCTGATGCAACGAGCATATTTTCGATAGTTAATAAGATGCCCGGGCCGATGTTTAATTTTAACGGCTGCTCATTTTCCCAAATTTCACCCAATGAAGAATTGAATAAATTGATAGGAGCAACAGAATATTCACCAAATTCTCTGTTAATAGCAGCACCGATGATATCCAATGAAATCGTTTTAGCAACTTGTTCTGTAATACCTGGAGCTGTTTCTAAGTAAGGCGCTTCTGCAAAGATATTATCATTATGGTGAATGATTTGTCCGTTATATGTTAATTTTCCTGCAAGTACTTCTGCGTTGATTGCATTGGTTCTTGAAAGAACATATAGACGTTTAGACGGTACATTTTTCAATATTGGAGTAACAGCTGAAATAACTGTTCCATAGTTTTCTGCATCGCCTAAAACTTCACCGATAGCGATTTTTTCTTCAAAACTGTCTGCATAAGATTTACCCAGCATTGGGAGTATTCTGCAAGAATTATTATCTACAATCAGTAGTACCCAGTTTGAATCTGCTGCTACATCTACTCTGTCATTATATATTAATGCGTTTAATACAGAGTTAACTGATGTATCAATACCAACAAGCGTATAGCCCAATGATTTAATTTGCATTGCAATTTCAATCAAAGTAACTTTTTGCGCTGCAGTATATGCAATTTTATTATTTTGGATTGTAGAAATCGGTAATCTTACTGCACTGATAGCAGCTTCATTATTTTGAAATACCGGATAATTACCCAATGTTTCTTCAATCTGCATTTCAACCATATTGGCTTCCATTGCAGCAGAGAAATCTTCTACTTTAAATAGAATTGTAGGTAGATTCAATACAATTTCAGAACCTTTTGGTATATCAAGCTCCATTAGCAAATCAGCTAATGTTTCTTTGAAAAGGTCTAAATCAGCAATCTCTTTTCTGAGATTGTCATAACCTAACTGTTTAGTACCATATTTAAGTACTGTCTTGGTTGCGAAGTCAATTTGCGCAACCTCTAATCCTAGCTCGGGATTAACGGACACCCCGACTACTATATTTTTCTTTAATAGATTAAATGCCATGCTTATTTCTTCCTATTTTTTTTTATTGTACAATAAAATTCAAAATTTGTACACAGGTATTATAAATGAAAAATATTATTGAGAGAATTAAGAGATTAAAACAGGAAAAACAGGCTGTAATACTGGCACACAGCTATCAGAACATAGAAATTGATGAGGTTGCGGATTTTGTCGGGGATTCGCTTTATTTAAGCCGAAAAGCGCAGGAAACAGATGCCAAAATTATTGTCTTTGCTGGGGTTTATTTTATGGCTCAAACCGCAAAAACAATATCGCCCGATAAAAAGGTCCTCTTGCCAAATATCAATGCAGGGTGCTTGATGGCGGACATGATTGACCTACACCAAATGGAGGATTTTAAAAAACAGCATCCTAATATCCCTGTTGTATGTTATATAAATTCTACAGCAGAGGTTAAATCTAAGTGTGATATTTGTTGTACAAGTTCAAATGCACTTAAGATTGTGGAAAGTCTTAATGCTCCTAAAGTACTTTTTGTTCCGGATGCAAATCTTGGCAAATGGGTAGAGTCAAAACTCGATGGTGTCGAAGTTATAACCTATCAAGGACACTGCCCTATACATAATAATGTAACTGTTGATGATATTCTTAATGCACGTAAAAATCATCCTGATACGAAAATTCTTATTCACCCTGAATGCAAACCGGAAGTAAGCGCATTAGGAGATTATGTCGGAAGCACAAGTGGTATTATTAATTATGTAAAAAACAGTAATGAAGATAAATTTATTATTGTAACCGAAAAAGGTGTTGTAGATAGACTTAGAAGAGATTATCCTAACAAGGAATTTATTTTAATATCAGATAACATGTTGTGTGAGAGTATGAAACTCACTACCTTAGAAGAAATTTTATATTCTTTAGAAAACGAGACAAACGAAATAACTCTGGATGAGGATGTTCGTCTTGCAAGTGCTGAGTGTATAGAAAGAATGTTAGAGGTGTCTGTATAATGGAAGAAACTTTTATTTATGGTAAAAATGCTGTTATAGAGGCGCTTGAGAGCGGTAATCGCGAATTTAACAGAATCCTTATTTCTAATACCTCACGTTCGGATGAAAAAATCGAAAAAATTAAAGATTTGGCTAAACGTAACGGTGTCGTTTTCCAATTTGTAGGAAAAGAAAAACTTAACCAAATTGCACAAGAAGCCCGCCATCAGGGTGTTATTGCACAAATTGCTCCTGTTAAATATATGGATTTGGATGAATTTATAGAAAAGAATTCTAACAAATTGGCATCTGTGATTATATTGGACGGAGTGGAAGATTCTCACAATCTTGGTGCAATAATCCGTTCTGCTGTTTGTGCAGGAGTTGATGGTATAATTTTACCTTCAAGGAGAGGTGTTCTGGTTAATTCAACTGTGGAAAAAACCAGTGCAGGTGCGGTGAATCACATTTCTATTATAAAAGTAAATAGTATTGTTGGTGCTGTACAGAAACTAAAAGAAAACAACTACTGGGTAATTGCGTCAGATCATCATGCTGATGATAATTATTTTGATGTTGATTACACAGATATGAATTTTGCGCTTATAATGGGAGCAGAGCATGCAGGAATTTCAAAATCATTATTGAAGCTTGCTGATTTTAAAGTTAAAATACCTATGTTAACGAATTTTAATTCTTTAAATGTATCAAACGCTGCTGCTATAATATTGTTTGAAAGCGTTAAACAGAGGAGCTGTAAAAATGGTAAAACAAAAAGATAAACTGAATATAATGGTTGACGATATTTCGGATGAAGGAGTCGATTTTCATAATATTGAGCCTGTTGAAGATTTAGACGATGAAGAAAATATTTCTATCGAAGAACCTAAGACTCAGGAAAGTTTAAATTCTGTAAATTCCGATGATTCTGTAAGAATTTATTTGCAGCAAATTGGTAAGATTCCGCTTCTTTCAGCAGAAGAAGAACTTGAAGTTGCTAAAAAAATCTATGACACTCAGAGCGAATTTGCAAGAAAAGTCTTGATTAATGCAAACTTAAGACTTGTTGTAAGTATTGCAAAGAAATATATAGGACGCGGATTATCTTTTCTTGATTTGATTCAGGAAGGTAATTTGGGTTTAATCAAAGCGACTGAAAAATTTGATTATACGAAAGGGTATAAGTTTTCGACTTATGCTACTTGGTGGGTTCAGCAGTCTATTACAAGAGCTATTGCTGATAAAGCAAGAATTATCAGACTTCCAATTCACTTGATTGAATCTATTAATAAGATTAAAAAAGCAACTGTTGATTTGACTACAGAACTCGGAAGAATTCCTAATAAACAGGAAATTGCAGATAAAATGGGCATTCCTGTTTCAAAATTGACGTCTATTATTAAATCAACTCAGTCTACTATCAGTATTGATACACCTACCGGTCAGAAAGATGATTCAAACAAAATTATTGATTATATTGTGGATGAATCTACTCTTGCACCTGAATCATTAGTATCACAGGAAAGCTTATTGGATGATATTAAAACAATGTTAGACCAGTTGAGTCCGAAAGAGCGTGATGTGCTCATCTTGAGATTCGGTCTAAATAATAACGGAAACAAAAAAACACTTGATGAAATCGGCACAATTTACGGAGTTTCGCGTGAAAGAATTCGTCAGATTGAAAACAGAGCGATTTCTAAGTTGAAAAAATTATGTAAAAATAAGAATTTGACTTCGGGATTAAAAAATTATTTCGGAGAATAGGATAATATAATGGCAGATTTAGATAGAATTACGGAACTGGTTGGAAATAAAGAGTTTGAAGAAGCAAAACCTTTGATAGAAGAGGCATTAAAAGAACTGCCTGAAAATATTGAATTGTTAAAATTGGCAGGTTTAACTGATGTTAATCTTCAATTGTGGTTCACTGCAAGAGGTCATTTTGAAACGGTTGTCAAATTTGAGCCTGAAGATGCGACTTCGTGGTTTTATCTTGCAAGCTGTTATGACAAACTTGCTGATCTTACTTCTGCTAAAAATGCTTATATTAAAGTGATTGAACTCCGCAATGAATACATGGAAGCTTATCAGAGCCTCTGTATAATTCTTTTGAAAACCAACGAGCCTTTAGAAGCGGTAAAATATGCTCAAATGGCTTCTGAATTGGATAAAGAAAACTATATATATGACTTCATCATCGGTACAGCATATATGAAAAACAGAGATTTTAAAGAAGCACAAGCGCCTCTTGAGCGTGCATTGGAAAAATCTCCTGAAAACCTCGGAAATCTTAACAGTTTAGGTACTTGCTATATGGCTCTTGGTAAAAGCGAAGAAGCGATTACAACATATAAAAAAGCACTTGAACTAAATCCGAAAAGTGTTATGGCGTATTTTAATATCGGTTCGGCTTATCAAATTCAACAGAATCATGAAATGGCTTGCGAATATTTGCAAAAAGCTATAGATTTGGAAGAAGACGAAGGATTTATTACAGCTCTTGCTATGTCAGAAGTTAAACTCGGACGCTATGAAAGTGCTTTAAAACATTATAAACAGCTCGCTTTGATGTGTCCCGGGAAAGAAAATTTCAAATACAATATTGTAACCTGCTATGAAGCTCTCGGAGAGTTTCAGACAGCAATTAAAATGCTGGAAGAAATGGTTTATGTTAACCCTAAATTTATCCTTCCTGCACAAAAACTTGCAAGTTTGTATATTAAAACAAATCAGCTTGATAAAGCTAAAAAGATTTATGATGATATTCTTTTGAAAAATAAAGTTTCAGCAGAAATTCTTCATCAGTATGCAATTCTTTCATCAAGTCTTTGCGATACAGATACTGCTGAAAAAATGCTTAAAAAAGTTATTCGTATGAATCCTGAACTTGCGAAAGCTCACAAGGATTTGGGTATAATTTATTTGAACAAGCGTTTATTTGATTATGCAAGAGATGAGTTTGAAACAGCAATGAAGCTTGCTCCGAATGATTTTGAAATTCTTTTTGAATACGGAAATTTCTTGTATTCAATATCTGAAAACCTTGAAGCGGAAAGATATTACGCGGAAGCTCTTGAAGTTGAGCCTAAAAATGTTCTTGCGCTTACTTTCATGGCATTAAACAAACTTATTTTGAACCAGATAGATTCAGCTCATGATTACATTATGAAAGCGTTGAAGATTCAGCCTCATCATGAGTATGTTCAGTTCTGTGCAGGAAGAATTTTGTTTGCAAAACACGAATACGAGGATGCAAAAAGATACTTGGTCAGGGCAGTTGAGCAGAATCCTGATATCGAAACCCAAAATACACTTGCGCTTACGTATTTTGAACTTGGCGAGTATCAGAGCGCTTTGAATGTGTTTAAAAATATTTATGCAAAAAGTCCTAAGAGTGTATCTTTACTTATGCAGATTGCAAAATGTTATGAAGCGCTCAAAGATAACGACAGTGCTTTAGAATATCTTGATAAAGTAGTTGAAATCTTCCCTGAAAACGAAGATGCTCATGAGATGATAAGGCGTTTGTCTTAATAATTAGAGGAGATTTTTTATGTCGATTTTTATAATGATACTTTTATTGGGTTTATTAATTTTTGTACACGAAGCAGGTCATTTCTTTGCTGCACGTGCATTTGGGATAAAAGTAGAAAGATTCGGCTTCGGTCTTCCTTTTGGGCCAACGATTTTCAAAAAACAATGCGGTGATATAGAAGTTGTGGTTCATGCATTTTTGCTGGGCGGCTATGTTTCGTTCCCTGATGACGATAAGGACTGTGATTTGCCTGCGGATTCAGAGGACAGATTTGCTAATAAACCGCTCTGGCAGCGAGCGATTGTTGTTTCGGCAGGGGTAATCGCAAATGTGCTTTGTGCTTTCTTGCTTGTTTTGTTCGTGGCTGCTTATTCAAAACACCTTCCGTCAGGTAATTACGAAATTTATGCGGGAGAAATCAGCGCACCTAAAGGCGCTAGTATTTGGGATTCAGGAATCAAAACAGGCGATAGAATCCTGAACGCTAACGGTACGGATGTTAATAATGCTTATACGTTTGTGACTATTGTTAAAAACAGTGCTAAGAATAACGGAATCGTTTCATTAGAAACTATTGATAAAAACTATGATTTATTAAAAGGTTTGAATCCGGGCTTAGAAAAAGATGAAATTATTCCTGAAGAATTATCTGTAAGATTACCGGAAGGACCTGTTGCTGACATTATTTCAATGGATAAATATGCAGCTAAGGGAGCTAAATATTTTAAGAAAAACGGTATTAAAATCGATGATAATATACAATCTCTTAAAAAAGAAATTGGAAACAAAACGGTTTATATTTCAAACGGAAAATATTCTTTGTATGACTTGGCAAAAGCAATTTCAGATGGGAATCATCCGATAAATATTATTGTTGCTCGTGACGGACAAGAGGTTAAGCTGAATCCGATTTATCCTGATGAAAAAGGTTTGATTGGTTTGGGGCTGGCTTCTAAGCAAACTCTTGTAGATACAAAAACCCCTGTGGCTATGATTAAAGAAAGTAATCATTATTTGTGGGATAACACTGCAACAATGGTTTACTCATTGGGTCAGTTGTTTACAGGTAATATTCCGATGAAAGATTTGCACGGTGTTGTTGCGATTACTAAAATCGGCGGTGATATGATTGATAAAGCAGGAAAATCTTCAGGGATTTTGCTTGCAGCACTTATTTCCATGAACCTTGCGATTCTTAATATTTTACCTATTCCTGCACTTGATGGCGGGCATTTGATGTTTATGCTTGCAGAAAAAATTATGGGTAAACCGCTTGATGAAAAAATTATTGAGAAAATCTCTTCTGTATTTTTCTCTTTACTGATTCTATTGATGATATTCGTTATATTTAATGACATAATCTTGTTAATATCTAAATAGATAACTGTCTAATTGAGATTATTGATAAAACTTTTCATAATCTGGTTATGAAAATAGTTATTATAGGCGGTGTTGCAGCGGGTGCTAAGGCTGCGGCAAAAGCAAAAAGAATGCTTCCTGATTCGGAAGTTCATATTTATACACAAGATACTCACGTTTCATATTCAGCTTGCGGTCTTCCTTATTATATTGAAGGAAACTTTCAGGATTGGCAGAAACTCATTGTGCGCTCAGCCGAAGAGTTTGAAAAAAGCGGAATAAATATTCATTTGCAAAACAGGGTTACAAAAATTCTGCCTGTTGATAAAAAGGTAATGGTAAGAAACCTCAAAACGGATGAAACAAGTTTTGTAACGTATGACAAACTTGTTATTGCAACGGGGGCTGCTCCTGATATGTCAGCTTTTCCGGAGATTAAGCTGAAAAATATTTATAATCTTAGAACTTTGGAAGATGGTGTTGCTATCCGCGAGACAATGGAAAAAGTTCAGAATATTACAATAATCGGCGGCGGGTACATCAGTATTGAGCTTTTAGAGGCTTTTGTTCGTAACGGTAAAAATGTTACACTGGTGGAACGAGCTCCATTTATTCTTTCTGTGTTTGACGAGGACATTTCTACTCTGATTCAGGACTATATTATTGAAAATTCTGACGGCAGAGTTAAACTCATTACGGATGATGTTGTGAGTGAATTTCTCGGGGAAGATGAAGTTAAAGGTGCATTAACGCTTAAAGGTTCAGGATTTGAGACTGAAATGGTAGTTATTTCGGCAGGTGTAAGACCTGTTGTTGATATAGCTCAGGATGCGGGCATAACACTTGGTATAACAGGAGCAATCAAGGTTAACAGCAGGATGCAGACGAATATTCCTGATATTTATGCCTGCGGTGATTGTACAGAGAAAGTGAATGTAATATCGAATACTCCAATGTGGATTCCGCTCGGTTCAACTGCTAATAAAGAGGGGCGTGTTGCCGCAGTAAACCTTTGCGGAGGAAGTGAAGATTTTGAAGGTGTTCTGGGTTCGGCGGTTACAAGATATTTGGATTTGAATATCTCGATGAGCGGATTATCCGAAAAACTTGCACAAAAATTGGGCTATGATACGGTTTCAGTTGTTGTAACTAAGAGGGATAAAGCGGGTTATATGCCTGAGGTGGAAAATATTACGCTTAAACTTGTTGCTGACAGACGTTCGCACAGAATGCTCGGGATTCAGGCAATAGGCTGCGGCGATGCTGATAAGAAGGTTAATACCCTTTCTGTCGGTCTTGCAGAAAGAATTACCGTTGAAGGTTTGCTTGATGTTGATTTGACTTATTCTCCGCCGTTTTCAACCAGTGTGGATATTTTACATTCGGCAGCAAGAATTTTGAAGTCAAAGTTGAATTAAGCAACCCACTCGTAACAGATTGTAGTCTTACTCTGGACTCGTCCGACCCTTGTTATAAAATAAAAAAGGCTCATTGATGTTGAGCCGTTTTTTATCCTAATTTTCCCTATTTTCCTTTTTCCGCTTGTGAGTAGATATAATATCGTTCGATATTATATTACCTTATCCAATTTTATTTGCAACACGCTAGTCCAGTAATGCTTCCAGAATAGCAGCGTTTTTGGTAGCAATTGAAGATGATTTCACTCTGCTTTTATACATGTAGCTTCTTAGCGCTTCACGAATCAATTCTGAACGTGTACGGTTTTCGCCTTCTGCTACTTGATCGATTTTGTCTAAAAATTCTTCCGGCATGGAAATCAAAACTCTTGCCATTTATGTCTCCTTTTTTAATTATTATTGATTAAGTGATATCTGATAATATCCTTTGTATATATATTAAGTCTTCAAGATAAAAAAAATTGCCTTTTTTATTTTGTTTTATTAAGTTTTGTAAACAAAACCTTAAATATCCCGTAGAAACTAAGTTATAATAAATATATGAATATTGCAATTTATCCGGGGAGTTTTGACCCGATTACAAACGGACATTTGGATATATTAAAAAACGGCGCAGAAATATTTGATAAGGTTATTGTAGCTGTTTCTTATAATGTTAATAAGCAGGGATTTTTGCCTGTGGAAACTCGTTTGGAACTTATCAGACAATGTGTTTCGGAGTTTAAGAATGTCGAAGTGGATTCTTATGAAGGGTTTACGGTTGATTACGCTAAACAAAAGGGTGCAAGTGTGATTTTGCGCGGATTGCGTAATCAGAATGACTTTGAGTATGAGCTTCAAATTTCGCAGACCAATAATGCTTTGTGCAGTGATATTAAGACGGTGTTTTTGATTACAAAACCTGAATACGGTTATATTTCATCTTCTATGGTGAGAGAAGTATTTGCTTTTAAGGGCGATGTTTCAAAATTTGTTCCTAAAGCTGTTAATGATTACTTAAAAGCTCAATAATACGTTCGAATTTCATACTTCGAGATGCTTTTAGGAAGATTTTTGTATCTTTTGATATGTTGTTTTTGATGTATTCGGAAACTTCTTCTACTGTGTCAAAATGTTTTGCGTTTGCAATGTTCTTTGACAGTTCTCCGACGGTTAAAACTGTTGTTATTCCTTTTGATTGAATGTAATCGCCGAGTTCTTTGTGGTATTTAATCTCATTTTCTCCAAGTTCGCCCATGTCTCCGAGAACTATTGCATAATCTTTATATAATTCAAAAATTGTATCAATGAATGCGCGCATTGATTCAGGGTTTGCGTTGTAGCTGTCGTTGATTATTTCATATCCGCCTGCGTTAACTGATTCCCAGCGTTTTTCGATTGGTTTGTAATTCTTTAAACCTGATTGAGTTTCATTAAGGCTCAAACCTAGTTTTTCTCCGCAATTAATAGCACTCAATGCGTTTTCGATATTATAATCTCCGCCTACATTGAGTTCATAAATATTATTATGATATTCAAATTTTGAATAATGAGTTCCTTTTTCAAGGATTTTTACATCGTTAATGGAGTAGAAAATCTTTTCTCCGTCAAATTCTACAGTGTTTTTGATTAAATCATCATTATGAGCAATAAAAATGTTTCCTCGCTGGTGTTTAACAATTTCGCATTTAGCTTTAGCAATGTTTTCGCGGCTGCCTAAACGTCCTATGTGCGCGGTTCCTACGTTTGAAATAATAGTGATATCAGGCTCTGCGTATTTTGAGAGTAATTCGATTTCACCCAAACCTCTCATTCCCATTTCAAGAACAAGGACTTCTGTGTCGTCAGGGGTTTCAAAGATTGTCTGGCAGAAGCCTATTTCGTTATTGTGATTCAAAGGAGTTTTGAATGTTTTGAATTTTGAAGCGAGGGTTGATGCAACAAGTTCTTTTGTTGTTGTTTTTCCTGAACTTCCTGTAATCGCAACTACTGTAAAATTAAGTTTTCTGCGTCTGTAGTTAGCAAGTTGAAGATACGCTTCAAGAGTGTTTTCTACCAGAAGGGTTCCGCCTTCTTTTGTGCAAAAAGCTCCGACAGCGCCTTTTTCAAGTGCCTGATTGATAAATTTTTCGCCGTCAAACAATGCACCTTTTAGAGGCAGATAAAAATCTCCTTCCTGTATGGTTCTTGTGTCTGTGGAAATTCTTACATCCAAATCTTCATTAATTTCTTTTAAAACTTTAGCGCCTGTGGCTTCAATAATCTCTCTTATTTTCATAAGATTATTATATGTCGAATGTTTTTGGGTTACAATTGTTTTATGAATATTTTAGAAGAATTTGACACAATTGCAGCAATTGCGACTCCATTAGGAACAGGCGGAGTTGGAGTTATCAGAATTTCAGGCGCTCAGGCGTTTGAAATCATTGAAAAGATTTTTACAAATCCTAATTTTGAGCCGAGAAAATTTAATCTTGGCTGGATAAAAGACGGTGAAACACGTATTGATGAAGTACTTGTGCTTCCTTTCTTTGCACCAAACAGCTATACAGGAGAAAATGTTGTTGAAATCCAGTGCCACGGCGGGATTAATATAGTTAAAAACATTCTCAATCTTGTGCTTAAAAACGGTGCAAGAATGGCTGAGAAGGGCGAGTTTACCAAACGCGCATTTTTGAATAAACGTATGGATTTGTCTCAGGCGGAGGCGGTTGCGGATATTATTCACGCACAGACTTCAAATTTTGCAAAAGTTTCTGTTAAGAACCTTTCAGGCGTTTTGAAAGAAAAGATTAACGATATCAGAAATGATATCTTTGAAGTACTTTCAAAGATAACTGCGGGAATTGATTTCCCTGAGGATGTCAAAGAACCTGAATATTCTTATTTGATTGAAAGATTTGAAAATATAATTACCCAAATCGATTCTGTTTTATCGGATGCGAATGCTTCAAACATAATGAGACAAGGAATTTCTGTTGCGATTGTAGGAAAACCGAATGTCGGAAAATCTTCGCTTTTCAATTCGCTATTGAGTCTTGATAGAGCGATTGTAACTGATATTGCAGGTACAACGAGAGATGTTCTTAAGGAAACTCTTGATTTGGGTGTACCTGTAACATTGATTGATACGGCAGGGATTCGTGAAAGTCAGGATAAGGTTGAAGAAATCGGGGTTGAATATTCCAAACAGTCTTTGAATGAAGCTGATGTTGTGCTTTTTGTATATGATTCAGCTCAAGGGATTCAAGCGGAAGATAAGGAAATTTTGGATTTAATTCAGGATAAAAACCATATTATGATTGCAAACAAATGTGATTTGTCTGATGAAAGAAAAGACGATGTGGTTTATATTTCAGCTTTAACCGGTGAGGGGATTGATGATTTGAAAAAGACTCTTACTAAAAAAGTTTGTGATATTGAGCCTGAAAATCTTGAGTTTGTTACAAATTCGCGCCAGCAGGTTTGTTTAAATCGTGCAAAATCTGCATTAGACCAAGCATTATTAGCTTCGCAGGTAAGAGAATTGCAGGATTTGATTTCAATTGACGTAAAATCTGCTATACTTGCTTTAGATGAGATTACAGGCGAATTAATAACTGATGATATTTTAGATAACATTTTCGAACATTTTTGTATCGGAAAATAAAAATAGGAGAGATGAATGGAAAAATTAAGGATTGGTTTAATCGGACTCGGAACTGTAGGTTCAGGTGTTTACAAGAGCTTGCAGAACTTTGACAATGTGGAAGTTGTTAAAATTGCGGTTAGAAATATCACGAAACCGCGTTCGGTAGAAGTTCCGACGACCATCCTGACCGATAATCCTTATGATGTTGTCAATGACCCGTCTATTGATGTTGTTGTTGAGCTTATGGGCGGGGTAGAACCTGCTTGGGATTATATTAAAACAGCACTTGAAAACGGAAAACACATTGTTACTGCGAATAAAGAGCTTCTTGCTAAAAAAGGCGAAGAGTTGTTCAATCTTTCAGAAGAACACAACAGAGTTGTTCTTTATGAAGCAGCTATTGCAGGCGGTATTCCTATTATTATGCCTATAAAAACAATTCTTGCAGGAAATAAAATTCATAAGATTCAGGCTATCTTAAATGGTACAACAAATTATATTTTGACTAAGATGGATACTGATGGAGCATCTTATGAAGATGTTTTGAAAGAAGCGCAGGCATTGGGCTATGCTGAAACAGATCCTACAGGTGATGTTGAAGGATTTGATGCCGCTTATAAAATTACAACTCTGGCAACAATCGCATTCAACGCAAGAGCTAAGTTTGAAAATGTTTATAGAGAAGGGATTACAAAAATCCGCAAGGAAGATATTCAAAGAGCAAACGAGCTCGGATACAAAATTAAACTTATTGCATCTGCAACAATTGATGAAAACAACAATGCAGATGTTCGTGTCCATCCGATGCTTGTTCCTAAGGCAAATATGTTAGCGCATATTGACTATGTTACAAATGCAGTTTTAATCACCGGACATCCGATTGGAAGTATTGTTCTTTCAGGCCCTGGAGCAGGTGAATTCCCAACTGCAAGTTCCGTTATTGGCGATATCTTAGCGATTGCAAGAGAATATAAAACAACGGATTATCTGCTTCCGATGATGAGATGTCATCACCATTCAACAGCTAATCCTGTAAAGATTGAAGATACTTATAACAAATATTATCTTTCAATCACTGCGCCGAATGCTATCGGTGTAATCGCAAAAATCGGTACAATCTGCGCAAGCAAAGACATAAGTCTTTCAAGTATTCTTCAAAAAGGTGTTGAAGTAAATAATACCGCAGAAATTACCGTTATTACGGAAAAATGTCTTGAAAGAAAAATCCGCGAGGTTGTTGCTGAACTTGACGGATGTGAAATTAAGAGCTTAATCAGAGTTATGGAGGGTTAAAATGTATTACCAAGGATTAATTAATAAATATAGAAAATACTTACCAGTAACAGATTCAACTCCTGTTGTAACTCTTAATGAAGGAAACACTCCGTTAATCAAAGCTGATAATCTTGCGAAAAAAATCGGTTTGGATTGTAATATATACTTGAAATTTGAAGGATGCAACCCTACAGGTAGCTTTAAAGACCGCGGTATGACAATGGCAGTGACGAAGGCAAAAGAAGCAGGGGCTAATGCTATTATTTGCGCTTCAACTGGTAATACCTCAGCTTCTGCGGCAGCTTATGGCGCAAAAGCAGGACTAAAAACATTTGTACTTATTCCTGACGGATATATTGCATTAGGCAAGCTTTCTCAGGCTATGATGTACGGAGCAGAAATTATTGCTATTCAAGGTAACTTTGATGAAGCGCTTGAATGCGTTCGTGCAATTTCTGATACTCATCCGATTACGCTTGTTAACTCAGTTAACCCATATAGAATCGAAGGTCAAAAAACAGGTGCGTTTGAAGTTTGTGATGCGTTAGGTAAAGCGCCTGAATATCACTTTATACCTGTCGGTAATGCGGGTAATATTACAGCTTACTGGAAAGGTTACAAAGAATATTTCCAAGAAGGTGTTGTGAAGAACTTACCTCAAATGATGGGCTATGAGGCAGAAGGCTCTGCCGCAATTGTTCGCGGAGAAAGAATTCTAAAACCTGAAACATTAGCAACCGCAATCAGAATCGGTAATCCTGCAAGCTGGAAACAGGCAGAAGCAGCACGCGATGAAAGCAAAGGTAAAATCGGATGTGTGTCTGATGAAAAAATCGTTGAAGCTTATAAAATGTTAGCATCGACAGAAGGCGTGCTTTGTGAGCCTGCAAGTGCTGCATCAGTGGCAGGGCTTATTCAAGCTCATGCTCAAGGGCTTGTTAAACAAGGTTCTGACATTGTTTGTGTGCTTACAGGCAACGGTTTGAAAGACCCTGACAATGCGATTAAATATTCAAATTCCGATGTTAAGAAAACAAGTTCAGAGTTGAAAGATGTACTTAAAGTAATGGGATTTTAATATGCTTAATAATGTTAAACGAATTGTAATAAAACTTGGTACAAATGTTCTTCGCAATGATGAAGGCGAAGTTGCTTTGTCACGAATTTATTCGTTTATTGAAGATATTTCGAAGCTTGTTAAATCAGGTAAAGAGGTTATTGTTGTAACCTCAGGTGCTGTAGGTTTGGGTAAAAAGAAGCTTGAGCTTGATTCAACAGAGGGCGATGGTGTGAAACAGGCATGTGCGGCAGTTGGCCAAAGCAGGCTTATGTCTTATTACGAAAACGGATTTGGGGTTTATGATATTCCTGTTGCACAAATTCTTTTGACGGAAGATGACTTTTCTTTACGTCATCGATATTTGAGTTTAAGGACTACATTAAATAAACTTCTTGAGTTTGGTGTTGTTCCGATTATTAACCAGAACGACACTGTTTCCACAATCGAATTAAACGATATGTTAGCAGGAATTCAGGTTTGTTTTTCGGATAACGACAAGTTATCTGCGCTTGTTGCAAGTGAACTTGATGCTGATTTATTAATTCTTTTATCAGATATCGACGGACTTTATACAGCTAATCCTAAAACTGATTCTAATGCAAAACTTATTCGCAAAGTTGATTGTGTAACCGATGAAATAATGTCACTGGGTACAGGTGCGTCAGAAGGCGGGCGCGGTGGAATGAAAACCAAGCTTGAAGCAGCAAAACTTGTGACCCGTTTTGGCGGCAAAGTTCTTATCGCAAACGGAAAAACACCTTATATTATTAATAAAATATTTGTAGGTGAAGAGCTTGGAACAATGTTTATGCCAACAGAAGATAATCTTTCGGGTAAAAAGCGCTGGATTGGTTATGCGACAAATGTTCGCGGAAAACTTGTGGTAAACGAAGGCGCTAAATGCTCGATTTTAGAAAAATGTACAAGTCTTTTACCAATTGGTATCGAAGAAGTCATAAATGAATTTAATCAGGGCGAAGTCGTTTCGCTTGTTGATAGAGATGGTGTAGAATTTGCCCGCGGAATGGTAAATTATAATTCAGAAGAATGTAAAAAAATTGCAGGTGCGCATTCAAATAATATTGTAAGTATTCTCGGGTATAAAAACTATGATGCAGTGATTACGCGTGATAATATTACGGATTTGATATAAACACTTGAAAAATATATGATATAACGATATAATGATAATGTGATGGAGAGATACAGGGCAAAAGCCCCGTACCGTCCACCAGTCCATTACAGACAAATTTGAGAAGTAAAAATCATCGCTATTGCCGTAGCGATGATTTTTATTAGTAATAAAATTAACCGCTTCTTCATTGTCTGTATCACCTCCTCTCTTCGCCTAGTTCCACCAGTTGTATGTGTGCGAGGAGTTGGTTGGACGAGTTTATTTAGTTATCAAATTACAAAATCCATGTTTTAAATAACATCTTGTTATATTTATACATTATAATAGTCTTCATGAGTATTATAATCTCTTGAGTGTTGTTTGTAAATATATTATTATAATGCTTAATAAATGTTGTACAATATATTCAAAGGAGAATAATATGTTAATTGAAAATTATATGCACAGTCTTGAATCTCCATTTTTAGCCTTGAAAATGCTAAATGAAAATCTTCGTGATTCGATACGTTTTAATTATGGAGGTATTAAAAAAGGTGATGAAAATAATGTTTTGGATGAGGTTTTAGCAATATCTTATGCCAGCAAAGTCTTGATTGAATATTTGCAAAATGATAGGGAAGAGATAAGAAAAATAGTAAACAGTAGTTATAAAGAGCTTTTGGAAGAAGAAATATAAAAGGCGGGATTGAAAATCCCGCCTTTTTCTTTATTTTAATTCATTTTCGATTTTTGCAAGAACTTCATCCAGTTTAGATGCATCCTTGACTCCGCCTTGTGCGAAGTTCGGACGTCCGCCGCCGTTAGCACCTGTTGCTCGGGCAATTTCTCCAACGATTTTGCCTGCATTTACTCCTTTAGAGACAAAGCCTTCTGAAACCTTTGCTGCAACCATTTTACTGTTAGCAAGAACAATTACGCTTTCGCCTAATTTGTTACCTAAAAGTTCAATACCTGCTTTGATTGCATCTGAGTCAAAGTCTTCAATCTTAGAAATGAACAATTTGCCGCCTTCAATATCTTCTGCTTTAGAAATGAATGTTGCAAATTTGCTTCTTGCAGCTTCTTCTTTAACTCTTGTAAGTTCTTTTTGTAACTCACGATTTTCTTCCGCAAGTTTTTCAACACGTTCAAGAACTTCATCTGTATGAACTTTGAATCTTGCTTCAAGTGCGTTAGTCACTTTTGCTTTTTCGTTCAGGTATTCGATTGCTGCATTTGATACAACAAGTTCAATTCTTCTTGTGCCTGCTGCAATTGCACCTTCTGAAACGATTTTAACAAGTCTTAAATCGCCTGTGTTTTTAGCGTGAGTACCTGCACAAAATTCGCGTGAAATTACTTCCGGTTCGCTGTCGTGTTTACATTTGCAGCCCCCGCCGCATTTGCATTTTTTAGCTCCGCCTATTGATACAACTCTTACTACATCTTCGTATTTTTCGCCGAATAGGGCTGTTGCACCTGTAAGTTTTGCTTTTTCGATATCCATAACATCAGTTTGAACAGGGAGTTTTTCACCAATCCATTTGTTCATCAAGTTTTCTGTTTTTTCAATTTCTTGAGGTGTCATTGCTCTTGAGAATGTGAAATCGAATCTCATACGATTTTCTTCAACCTGAGAACCTGCTTGTTTAACTTCATCACCTACAACATTGATTAGCGCTGCTTGTAATAAGTGTGCTGATGTGTGGTGAACTTTGATTTCGTTACGTCTTGCAACATCGATTAATGCAGCAACGCTGTCACCAACATTAATTTCGCCGTTAACGATTTGACATCTGTGAACGAATAGGTGGTTAACTTTGAATGTTGTTAAAACTTCTGCTTTTAATGTTTCGTTTACAAGATAACCGCTGTCGCCTACCTGCCCGCCGCATTCTGCGTAGAATGGTGTTCTGTCAAGAACAACATCTGTATAACCTTCACCGTCAATAAGTGCAAGAACTTTAGCTTCGCAAGCCGTTTCTTCGTAACCTAAGAATTCAGTTGAACCTACTTCTTCTTCAACTTTTGCGTATTTGATATCGCCTGTTACGGAAATCTTAGCAGTAGCTGCTTTTGCACGGTCTTTTTGTTCCTGCATAGCTGTTTTAAATCCCGCTTCATCAATTGCGAGTCCGTTTTCTTCTGCGATTTCTTTTGTTAATTCAAATGGGAAGCCGTAAGTATCATAGAGTTTGAATGCGCTTTCGCCATCGATATCTTTTTTAGCATCGATAAATTCGTCAAGCATTTTGTAGCCTCTATCAAGAGTTTTTGCGAAACGTTCTTCTTCTTTTTTGATGACATCAACGATTTTTTCTTTGTTTTTAACCAAATCAGGGTAAGCCTGACCATAGTTTTCAACTACAACATCAACCAATTTGTACAAGAACGGTAAATCCATACCTAAGATTTTTCCGTGACGAAGAGCACGACGGAGAATCATTCTTAGAACATAGCTTCTGCCTTCGTTACCAGGGATTACGCCGTCCGAAATCAGGAATGATACACATCTTGCGTGGTCGGTGATGATTCTTAGAGAAACATCGGTTTTTTCTGATTTTTTATAAGGAACGCCTGACATTTCAGAAACTTTATCCAAAATAGGTTTTAAAAGGTCTGTTTCAAATGTAGAAGCTACACCCTGGCAAACCATTGTAATACGTTCCAAGCCCATACCTGTATCAACGTTTTTCTTTTCTAAAGGTGACTGGTTGCCTTCTTCGTCCTGATAAAGTTCAGTGAATACAAGGTTCCAGATTTCAACCCAGCGGTCGCATTCGCAAGTGTCGATGCCGCAGTCAGGGTGGTTACATTTGTATTCTTCACCTAAGTCGTAGTGGATTTCTGAACATGGACCGCAAGAACCGGAAGCTCCGGGAGGACCCCAGAAGTTGTCTTTTTTGCCTTTTCTTTTAATCCTTTCGGCTGGAACACCTATACTTTGCCAGATTTCGAAAGCTTCATCATCAGTTTCAAAAATTGTTATCCAAAGACGGTCTTTGTCGAGTTTAAGAACTTCTGTAACAAATTCCCAAGCCCAAGGAATAATTTCTTTTTTATAATAATCGCCGAATGAAAAGTTTCCTAGCATTTCAAAGAAGGTGTGGTGGCGCGGTGTGCGTCCAACATTTTCAATATCTGAGTCTTTTCCGCCTGCACGTGCGCATTTTTGACAAGAAGTTGCGCGAGCAGGGTCATAAGGTGATTTTACTATACCTAAGAAAATAGGTAAAAATTGTAACATGCCCGCTGTAGTTAATAATACGGTTGGATTGTCAGGCACAAGGCTTGAACTTTCCACAACCGTATGAGCATGTTTGTCTTTAAAATAATCTAAATATAATTGTCTGATTTCGTTTCCTTTTAACATAGTTATTTCCTTTAAATATTTTGTTATGACTTAATTATACTGCAAACAAAATGATTATATGCTAAGATTGCTTTATGAGTTGGTTATATTTATTAATAGCTGCTTTATTTGAAGTTGGCTGGCCGTTTGGTTTAAAGATGGCAGAAATATCTGCTGTAAAGATTTGGTGGATAATTTTTGCAATTATAGCAATGACTTTGAGCGGTGTATTTTTGTATATGGCTCAAAAAGAAATTCCAATAGGAACTGCTTATGCTGTTTGGACCGGAATTGGAGCAAGCTGTACTTTCTTGCTTGGTGTTGCAGTTTTTCATGATGCGATGAGTTTGATTAGATTTTTAGGAATTGTATTTATCATAATCGGGGTAACTCTTTTAAAAATCGGGCATTAAAACAGGCTTGTAATAAAATAAAAAAATTTTATCCTACCCCCCTTTACAAAAAAAATTTATTTGCTAATATAATTAAGGAAACATTCCTCAGTAGCTCAATGGCGGAGCAACCGGCTGTTAACCGGTAGGTTGTTGGTTCGAGTCCAACCTGGGGAGTTTTTTCATATTAGAAGTATCTCTCCGAGTTCACTTGTAGGACTTTTCGGAGAGTTTTTTGTAATCGAACCAACTAGCAAAAATTTTTCTTTACATTTGTTTTATTAACTCAATGGTTTATTTAGGAGTTATTTTATGTCAAATCAATGTATTAAAACAAAAAAAGAAGAGATTGTTAACTATTGGTTTTTTGAACAATTTGTAGAGGAGTCAGGTTTAAGTGTTGATGCAGCAGAAGCACATGAACGATGCTGGCGCTGCGGATGTGAACATAATTTGGAACGTTGTCATATAGTTCCCGCATCTTTGGGCGGAAAGGACGAACCTTCTAATTTAGTTCTGCTATGTCATCGTTGTCATTTAGATAACCCTAATATTACCGACCCTGAAATAATGTGGGACTGGATACGTGCATATGGAGTTCCTATGTATGGAACTTTTTGGGGAATTTTAGGTATGAAAGAGTATGCTTTTATTTATCACAAAAGTTTTTATACAGAAATTTTAGACTTAGGCATAACTCCTGATGATGAATTTATGGAATATTTTAATGCGAACCTGAAGGATCTTTTAAAAGAAACAACGTATCATTATGGTCATGCTTATTTAAACACTGCAACCTTAGCCGGTGTCTATAGGATGTTGTTAAAAAGAATAGCTAAAGAACATGGAAAAAAGGTTTTGCTGCCGGATTATAATACTCCAAGAAAACCGTGGTGGATGGAAAATTAGGTGTTATAAAATTTTCTCCAAATCTTTTTTCGCAAAAGTTATTCCTTCAATATTGAACATTTCTTGCAAAACATTCATTAATGACGGATTTAGCATGATCGGTGCACATTTGCCAACATAAACGCGTGTATTTTCCTGTTCCGAAAAATATATCATTTGAGAAATAGAATTCCTGTCGCATTTTGGGAAAAATGCTGTAATTGGAAGCGCAAAATCCTTAATATCATTATAGAATCTAACCATGCTGTAAGAGTCGAAACAAGCATTAATTGCAATGACATTTTCTTTTTCAATATTGTAAGAAAAAGAAATAATCAGTACATTTTCAGGTGTAAGTTTAATCAGTTTTTCGAAGTATGCTTTTTGTTCAAGCGAATATCTTTCTAAACCGATTAAGAATATTTTGTTAAACTTACCACTTTCGATTTTTGTTTTGATTGTATGAAGTGTTTCTTCATAGTTACATCCAATTTTAACGCTTTCGCATTGTTTTCCTGTCTTGAAGCCTTTTGCGTTTTCGCTGACTTCAATTACTCTTGAAAAATCGTTGTTTTCAATTTTTATAACACCTTTCGGGCATGTATAATCAGTTGTAAACAATAAGCCTCTATAAAGATTTTCTATATTATGAAGAGAGTGTTTTGTTAATATAATTGCTCCCGGGAAAGTTGAAAAATCAAGAAGACAGTTTTCAACTCCTTGACCGTATTGACCTCGGAGGTTTTTATATTCTTTAAATTTTGGGAAGTTATGGGCAAGCATCATATCATCGTGTGTATAAACATCGATATCTGTTTCTTTTAAGGCTTCAAGAATTGTTTCAAGCTCGCGAATGTTTGAACCTACAACCAGAACGGCTTTTGAAGGAACTGTTGTAAATGAAACATCCGTTTCTTCTTCTTTGCCGTAGCGTTCTTCTTGTGCAAGACGTACTAGATGCATTATTTCATTGTTTACGATAGAAGCTGATTTGATTTCATTTTTCAAACTTTCGACTTCGGTATTTTCGCCGATTTTGTTTAAGAGTTTCAGAATAGTCAAATAACCTTTATCATAGTTTTTGTCAAAACTTTCTAAATCCATAAGATTTATGCTGATGCTTTTTGCAATTATGAGCATAATCTTTTGTAAATCTCTTATTTCAGGATTCATGGAATCAACATTCTTTTGAATCTCTGATTCTCCGTATTTGATTGCAGAAATTATATCTTTTGTTTCTTTGAATAGTTCAAGATTTCCTATTTGTTCTTCTGCAAAATCTTCTTCTCCGCAAATATCATTATATTTTTGGATTATTGAAGGAAGTTCTTCTTTAAATCTTGTTATTGCCGAAGTGAAACTACTTTCTGTAAATTCAGGATTTGAAATAGTGATTGTAATAGTGTTAAGAATCAGGTTTTCAACATTTTTATCAATAATTTCGTGTTGATATAAATTGAGTGCATATTTTGTTATAAATCTCAAATACAGAACTAATACCGCTTGCAGCGCGTAAGTTCTTGGATTAACCGAGCAAATCCCTCTTGATATGCAGCTGTCATATTGGAAATCGTTTGTCATATTGTTATGATAAATCCTGTTAACAAAAAATAAATTGCCCTAAGTGGTGATATAATATTCCTATGGATAACTTGGAGCAGGTCAAAAAGGCTGTAGAGATTGAGGTAAAACATAAATATATCAATATCAACGGAAAAAGCCGAAACTTTTCTTCGTTTATTTGTTCTGTTTTGAGAAAAGAAATCAAACTCTATCCTGATAATCCAAAATGGAAAGTGCTTCTTGAGCACTTTGAACGCTATCACATGGAAACAGTGCCTTCTCGCAAAAAATCTTTGGAGAGACTTGTGTCTGTTATAAAAGCCCAATATCTTGCACCGCCTGAACCTGAACAACCGACTGAAAAGAAACCGTTTTCGGGTTTGGATGTGATGTATATAAAAGGTGTAGGTCCAAAAATAGCTTATATGCTTAATAAGCTCGGGATTTATACGGCGAGTGATTTGCTGTATTATTTTCCGCGCAAGCACATCGATTATTCAACCAGAACCCGTATTCGGGATTTGGAAGAAGGAATGACTACAACAATTTTTGGAACAATTAAATCTGTTGAGGCATTCACAACAAAGAGCAACCTCGGGGTTATTAAGGTTAAAATTGCAGACGGTTCGGGGAGTATTAACTTAAGCTTTTTTGCATCTAAATCTTCAAAATTTGTGCTTGAGAGAATGAAATCGCAGTTTCCGAAAGGTTCGGGAATAATGGTTTCGGGAGTTGTTAAACTTAATTCTTATGACGGACGTTTAACTCTGGATAAACCGACTTATTCTATAATGGATGATGAGGCGCTTGCTCCATCTAATTTGAATCTGGCTAGAATTGTTCCGATTTACCCCCTTAGTGAAAATCTGAGTATTAAGACTTTGCGTAAAGCTATTAACAGTGTTTTGGAAACATATAGTGAAGAGATTGAGACTGTGCTGCCTGAATTTCTTCTCAAAAAATATAATATTATGGAAAAACGCGAAGCTTTAAGACAGATTCATTTTCCTGATACCAAAGAAAAACTTGATATTGCAAGGTTTTCGCTTGTGTTTGAAGAATTCTTTTTAATCCAGTTAAAACTTGCATTATTGCGTGAAGAAAATAATAAAAACCTTGCTTCAATTCCTCTAGAAATCAAGAAAGATGGTCTTGTAATGAATTTTATTAATTCTTTGCCGTTTAAACTTACAGGGGCTCAGCAAAGAGCTGTTAATGAGATTTTAGCGGATTTGAATTCTACTAAACCAATGCAAAGACTTCTTCAAGGTGATGTTGGGAGCGGGAAAACGGTTGTTGCAACAATTATGCTTCTTGCAGCGATTGAAAACGGATATCAGGCAGCGATTATGGCGCCTACAGAAATCCTTGCGCAGCAGCATTACAATAATATGTTTAAATGGCTTAATCCGTTAGGAATAAGAGTTGAATTGTTTTTGGGAAGTATTGGTAAAAAACGGCGTCAGATTTCTGAAACGAATCTTAGAAACGGTCAGGTTGATATTGCAGTTGGTACGCATGCTTTGATTCAAAACAGTGTTGAGTTTGCAAACCTCGGGGCGGTTGTTATTGATGAACAGCACAGATTCGGGGTTAAACAGCGTCTTGCTTTGCGTAAAAAATCACAGAGCCCTCAGGTTTTGACAATGACAGCAACTCCGATTCCGAGAACTTTGGCGATTACAATGAACGGTGATTTGGATTTGACTATTATTGACGAACTTCCAAACGGCAGGAAGCCGATTCTTACTTATATGACAAATTCGCGCAAACAGATTGCGGATTTGATTCGACGCGAAGTTGCAGAAGGACGGCAAGCTTATATTGTTTATCCGCTGATTGAAGAGAGTGAAACTCTTTCTGCTAAAGCTGCTACTGCCGAAAAAGAAAAATGGGAGACAGAAGTTTTTCCTGAATACAAAATCGGACTTTTGCACGGCAAGCTCAAAAATGATGAAAAAGAAGATGTAATGGCGAAATTCAAAAACAAAGAATATGATATTCTTGTTTCGACAACTGTAGTGGAAGTCGGGGTTGATGTTCCGAATGCAACGGTTATTGTTATAGAAAATGCCGAACGATTCGGGCTTTCACAGCTGCATCAGCTTCGCGGACGTGTCGGCAGAAGCGATTTGCAGTCGTATTGTTTATTATCTTCAGGAACAAAATCCCAAGAAACCCGCGCACGTTTAGAGATTATGACTCAAACGAATGACGGTTTTGTTATTGCGGAAAAAGATTTACAAATCCGCGGCCCCGGAGAGTTTTTGGGAACACGTCAGAGCGGACTGCCTGATATGATTATTGCAGATATTGTGAATGATTCAAAAATTCTTGAGCAGGCACGAAGCGAAGCTATTAGTTTCGTTAAAAACTATAATATCGAAGACTATCCGTTATTAAAAGAATCCAAAGGCTTGAACTTTGACGGGGATATTTTTAACAGTTAAAAATCTCATCTATTTGGATGTTATTTTGCATGCCGACTTTCCATACAATAGAATCGGGAGAGGAATATGCAAATTAACTCAAATATTGAGAAAAATTTGGCTAAAGCCATAAATAAGGTAACTTTACCTAAAAAATCACGTTCATACGAATTGTGTGTTAAGGCTGATGCTTTGAGATTTGCAAAATCTTACCGCGAATCCGTTAAGTATTACCTCGATTCAATTATGATGGATAGAGAACATCAGGAAGCTTATTGGGGCTTGGCAATTTCTTATAAGTATTTGACTGAATATGAAAAAGCTATAAAAACTCTTGTTAAGTTAACTGAATTGGATGACAAGAATGATAAATATTTCTTTGAACTCGGAGTTTGTCATCTTTCAAACGGATATCCTGCGGAAGCTATTCCTTGCTTAATAAAAGCGATTATTATTAATAAAGAGAATTTAGAAGCGCAAATCCAATTGGCAATTGCACATGAGCTTGTTGAAGAAACTGATTTGTCGTTGATGATTTATAACAAACTTATTGAAACAAATCCTGAATTTTTGAAAGCATATTATAACAAAGGCGCAATGTTGATGGGTATGGGCGATTTTACGGAAGCTTCAAAAACATTCTTCCAGCTAATCAAACGTAACCCTGATTATTATAAAGCTTATATTGGCATTGCTATGAGTTTTGACAAACTTGGACGTTACAGCGATGCAATAAGATACTATAAAAAGTTTTTGGAACTCAAACAGTTCTCCGAAGATGCTGTTTTTGCACGTGAGAGAATTTCAGAGTTAAGAGAAATGATTTCGGGCAGAGAAAATAACTTAACCTTGGTTTAGTTTGTTGTAGTTATCTAAGTAAATCTGTGCCATTTTAGTTTTACCCAGGCTTTTGTAAGTGTATGCAAGATTGTAATGAAATTCCGCAACATCGTTTTTTAGGGTTACAGCCTGTTGAAAAGCGGAGCGAGCTTTCTTTACTTCTCCGAGTTTAAGATATGCACAGCCTAAGTTGTAGAAAACATAAGGGTTTTCTTTGTTTAAAGATACTGCTTTTTTGTAGTTTTCTACAGCCATATTGTATCTTTCATCTGCAAGGTATAGGTTTGCAAGATTATAATAGGCTTTATAGTATTTTTTATCGGTGTTGATTGCTTTTTGGTACATAAAAATTGCGTTAGATTTTTCGCCTTTTTCATCAAGCAGGTTGCCGAGAAGAAGCCAATCTTGCGCTGAGCGTTCGTTTTCATCGATTTGAAGAAGCAAATCCATGGTTTTATTGTGATTATTGTCACTGTAAAACGCGGTTGCCTGTTTTGACAGCTCTTCATTTGCAAAACACCCGTTTACTCCCAAAAATAAAACTAATAATAAAGCTAATCTTTTCATAACAGAATTTTATTTTAAAAGGGGTAAAATTTCAACCGCATTACCCCTATACATATAATCCCCTTTTTGCTACGATTATTGCAAAAGGAGAGTTTGAGATGCTTCAAAAAACAATACAGGTAATGGAATGTTCCAGAATTTTTTCTTTACCGATGTCAATTTTGTCGTGGCTGGCAATTTTTACTTATGCAATGATTGATTCGGGTAATCTTTGGTATGGAGTTCTTGCACTTGTTGGGATTTGTTTGGTGCATTTGGGGACGAATCTTGTTGATGATTTTTTTGACTATAAAGCATTAATCAAACAAGTTGATTTTGATAAAGCCGAGTATCTCAAAAACTCTCAAAAGACTAAATGCCGTTATCTTATTAACGGTGTTATGAAGGAGTCTGATATTCTTTTACTGTCAGGCGGGTATTTTCTTGCTGCATTATTAATTGGAATGTTTCTTTTCTTCAAATGCGGTAACGGAATCTTATATTTTATGATGGCAGGTGCAGTGATTGCTCTTATTTATCCTTTTGTATCAAGAATTTGTTTGTCAGAGCTTGCTGTCGGGCTTGCTTACGGGCCTGCTTTGTTTGGCGGGGTTTATTATGTGATGACGGGAACTTATTCGAAAGATGTCTTTTTGATTTCCATTCCTACGATGATAATGACGATTGTCCTGCTTTATGTTCATACGGTTATGGATTATGAATACGACAGCAATGAAGGTAAAAGAACCGTTGCAAACAGTTTTGACTCACCGCTTGATTCATTAATAATCTTAAAAATATTTTTAATTCTTGCTTATATTGCACCAATTATTTTATGTGTTTTTGATATAGTTGATTGGCAGATTTTCCTTGTATATTTAACGATTCCTCTAGCTGTTGATTTGTATAAATCTATGAGCGAATTTGCCTGCAATCCTGATTCTGTTCCTGAGAGAAAATGGTATCATTTCCCGATGGAGAATTTTGCAAAACTGGTTGAACGCGGTGAAGCAGGATTTATGATGCGAATGTATCAAGCACGAAATTTAATGATTTATTTCACACTGTTTTTTGTTGTTGGAATAATTTTGTCATTAGCTTTATAAAAAAGGCGGGAACAAATCCCGCCTTTTATGTTATACAACTATATGAACTCCTTCGACTTCTTTTGAATTCCTTATTTTATCTTCAGTTACAGAAGTAGAATCTGCAAAAATGATGTGTGGAGTTTTAGAGTCTAAATGGACTCTTTCTTTGAATGCATTTTGAATTTGATCAGCAAGTCTTTGAGGGAAGTTTGCAAGGAATGTTCCTTGTTTAACTTCGTCTGCAAAACTGTAAAGAGCTTGCGGTTCTCCTACATCTTCCCATTTTTTAACCACTTTAACATCAGCGCCTTCTGAGGAGTCTATTCCAAACCACTCTGGAAGTTGGCTATGAACATATTTAACTGCGTTTGCAAAGTCGTAAGGTTCAGAATCGTTCTTTTTAATATTATTAACTCCGCCTTTTATTTCTTCGATTAGGTGGGTCATTGCTTCTTTGCTTAAATAGAATAATCCAGTGTTTGCAATGTTTTGACCACCGATTGCTAGCTTTTCAGCTTCTTCTATTGGAGGTTTTTCACTAAAACCTTTTAGTTTCAATGCTTCGTCATTAATATCACCTTCGCACTCAAGTACGCCGAATCGGTTAGCTACTTCTTCTGGAGTTCTGCCTACACCTACAAGGGCAATATGTTTGTTAGGATTGTTGATTGTTTTTGCAAAAAATTCCATAAGCTCAGTAGCTTTGTCTCCAAAAACATTATCTCCGCAGCAAACAACTGTATCTTTGATAGGATTTCCAGCCATATAGTGTCCTACAATATCTCCAAATGAGCCGGATGGTGTAGAAGCTACGATTGTTTGTACGCCATCATTATCAATAAAATATTTACCCATTGCCATTGCAAAATCGAGCATGTGAATGTCCTGTTCTTGTCCAACTCTGAATGGAAGACTGATTTTATTGAAATCACCTACTGTCTGTGCAAGTTCTCTAAAACGGCTGCCTGAACCTGCTGCCAGAGTGAAGAAATTAATTTTTTCTTGAAAATCTTTTGCTTTTTGAATAACAGAACCTACTCCGGTTTTTTCTATTACAGAGTTTGCTTCTTGTAACTGAGTGGTTCTTATTTCAGGAAGGATTTTTCCATTAAATGTATCAACTACATTAGTAGCAATTTTTTCACCCAAATTTTTCTTGGATAAAGTTACAAAACTGGATTTGAACGCAGGCTGAGTCGTATTAACAGGTTCAGCCGAAATCTTCTGAATGTTCATAAAATGAACTCCTTTCATAATACCTATTTACACACACTACCAATAATTGGTTAGCCAATTCTACAATGCTGATATTTTGTTTGCAAGTTGAAAATGGATAAACATTTCCCCTCATGCTATAATTCTGGTATGACAGAAAAGATTACGATTAAGGGAGCGAGGGAACATAACCTCAAGAATGTATCTTTAGAAGTGCCGAAAAATCAGCTTGTAGTTTTTACGGGTGTTTCGGGCTCGGGAAAGAGTTCTCTTGCATTTGATACAATATTTGCGGAAGGTCAAAGACGTTATATTGAGAGTCTTTCCACTTACGCACGCCAGTTTTTGGGTCAGATGGATAAACCTGATGTGGATTATATTGACGGGCTTACTCCTGCGATTTCCATTGACCAGAAATCAACCAGTAATAATCCGCGCTCAACCGTCGGAACTGTTACAGAGATTTATGATTATTTAAGACTTTTATATGCAAGAGTCGGGACTCCTTATTGTCCAAAATGCGGACAGCCTATAAAACCTCAGACAATTGACGAGATTGTAGATAGTATTCTAAAACTTGAAAATGGTACAAAAATCCAGATTCTTGCTCCGCTTGTTAAAGGTAAAAAGGGTGAGTTTCAATCACTTTTTGAAGAACTTAAACAGGAAGGTTTTGTCCGTGTAAAAGTCGATGGTGAGATTTATAATCTTGATGAAGATGAAGTCAAACTTGCTAAAACAAAGGCACATACGATTTCTGTTGTTGTTGATCGTGTTGTGGTTAAACCAGAGGCAAAATCAAGGATTGCAGATAGTGTACAAATTGCGCTTCAAAAAGCTGACGGAATCACTTTGATTGATGTTATCGGCGGAGAAGAACTGATTTATAGTGAAAAACTTGCCTGTCCTGATTGTAACTTGAGTTTTGAAGAATTATCACCGAGAATTTTCTCATTCAATGCTCCTTACGGTGCGTGTGATAAGTGCGGAGGGATTGGTGTAGATTTCAAAATTGATCCTGATTTGGTTGTGCCGGATAGAACTAAATCAATTAAAGACGGGGCAATTTACCCCTGGAGCAAGTCTTCTACAGGGTATTACGATGATGTTATTAATGCGGTTAGTTCTGAGTACAAAATTGATTTGACTATTCCGTTCGGAGATTTACCCGAAGAACATCAAAAAATTATTCTTTATGGTTCTGACGAGCGTATTCCTATGCGAATTCGCGAATTTGGAAGCAAACGCTACCGTACCACTTTGCAAAAATTTGTGGGTGTAATTCCTTTCTTGATGAAACACTATAATGTAGATAGTGAGTATTGGAAAGCCGAAATCGAAAAATATATGGTAACTACTCCGTGTGAAAAATGCGGCGGAGCAAGACTTAAGCCGTTTCCTCTTGCTGTTAGAATCAACGGGAAAAATATTCACGAATTCTGTTTGATGTCGATTGATAAGGCTTATGAATTTGTTTCGGAACTTTATTTGACACTCAGTGATTTTCAACTAAAAATCGGTAAGCAAATTCTTGATGAAATCCGTGCAAGACTCAAATTTTTGCTTGATGTGGGTTTATCATATTTGAATCTGGCACGTACGGCTGGAACTCTTTCAGGCGGAGAAGCTCAGCGTATTCGACTCGCAACCCAGATTGGAAGCGGTTTGTCAGGTGTTTTATATGTATTGGATGAACCTTCAATCGGTCTGCACCAGAGAGATAACGACAGGTTGATTAAAACCCTTTTGAAACTTCGCAATATGGGGAATTCGCTTATTGTAGTTGAACACGATGAAGATACAATCAGAAATGCTGATTATGTTGTAGATATCGGGCCGAAAGCCGGAGTTAACGGCGGTAATGTTATTGCTCACGGCAGTGTAGAAGATATTATGGCTGTGCCTGAATCTATTACAGGCAAGTATTTGAGCGGAGAGTATAATATTCCTGTACCTGAAAAAGTCAGAGATGGTAACGGGAATTTCTTGCAAATAAGAAATGCCCATCTGAATAATCTTAAGAATGTGGATTTGGATATTCCTCTGGGTAAAATAGTCGTACTTACAGGGGTTTCAGGTTCAGGAAAATCAACACTTATGCAGGATTTGGTATATGAATATGCTATTCATAAATTACGCAAAAATAAACCGAAACCGCAAGGTGTGGATGAGATTTTAGGGTTTGAAAACCTTGATAAAATTATTGATATTGACCAGTCACCAATCGGCAGAACTCCGCGTTCTAATCCTGCAACTTATACGGATGTGTTTACTCCGATTCGTGAACTTTATGCAAAGACTAATGAAGCAAAAATGCGGGGGTATAAACCCGGAAGATTTAGTTTTAATGTAAAAGGCGGACGCTGTGAGGCTTGTGCGGGTGACGGTGTTTTAAAAATCGAAATGAACTTTTTATCGGATGTTTATGTAAAATGTGACGTCTGCAAAGGGCAAAGATATAATAATGAAACGCTGGAAGTAAAATACAAAGGCAAATCAATTGCTGATGTGCTTGAAATGAGTGTAAAAGAAGCTTATGAGTTCTTTGAAAACATTCCGCAGATTGCAAACAAGTTGAAGACTCTTGTTGATGTCGGTTTGGATTACATTAAGCTCGGACAAAGTGCGACTACTTTATCAGGCGGAGAAGCTCAGAGAATTAAGCTGGCTTCAGAACTCAATAAACGTGCAACAGGAAAAACCTTGTATCTTCTGGATGAGCCGTCTGTTGGGCTTCACTGGCATGATTTGGATAAGTTGATTAAGATTATTCAGCAGCTTGCCGATAACGGTAATACGATTTTAATAATTGAGCATAATCTTGATTTGATTAAGATTGCGGATTATATTATTGACCTCGGGCCGGAAGGCGGGGATTTTGGCGGAGAGGTTATTGCCTGCGGAACACCTCAGGAAGTCGCTAAGAATCCGAAATCATATACAGGGCAATATTTGAAATCGTATCTTGATTTATAAAATACATTTGTGCAATACTATACAAAAAGGGGTATCGGTAAATGCAAGTACAACCTATTAACAACATGCAATCTTTTGGTGCGCTTAAAATTACACCTGAAGCAAAAGCTCTTATTGAGCGTGAAAAAGGTGGGAAATACAAGATTAAAAAATATACAAAAGAGTTAGAAAATTCCAGATGGGATTTGAATGTTACAGCACTTAAATGCCAAGGTTTTTCAGATAATATTTTTTCTTATTTTGGCAATAATCGTGAATGTTGTGTTATTCCTTCTCATTATAAAGATGAATTTGTAATGGTATATTCTCATGATCGTTATGGGGATAATGAGGACGACATTACGGATTGTCTAAAATTTTCCAGCTCTGAGAGAGCGAAAGAAGTTTATGAAACATTAAAAAATCATTTTCATGGTTCAAAAACTCCGCTTCAACATCTTGATTGGGATGTCTATGCAATGAAGGCGTTTACGGAAGCTGAACTTGTACCTCAAACAAAAAGCCCTTGGGCGCATTTTTTAAGACGGGAAAATGAATCTAAACATGTTGAACGCTTTTCAGCTCTTATAGAAGATAAACCTGAGAAACCATCTTTTTTACAAAGATTAAACGCAGCTTGGAATGCTTTTCTTGGAAAATAATGTTGTATAATATTATTAATGAACGATACTTTGCGCGAAACAATTAAACTCGTACCCGAACAGCCGGGGTGTTATCTTTATTATAACGCCGAAGGTGAGATTATTTATGTCGGAAAAGCCAAGAATCTTAAACGCAGAGTTTACAGTTATTTTCACAAACAGCACGACAGTGTTAAAACAACGGTTCTTGTTTCGCAGATTGAGAAGCTTGAATATATTATTACGGATTCGGAAGTCGAAGCACTTATTCTGGAATCCCATTTAATCAAGAAACACAAACCGCGCTATAATATTTTACTTAAAGATGATAAAAAATATCCTTATTTCTTGATAACTGATGAGGATTTTCCGCGGATTCAGATTGTGCGTAAAAAGAATCTTAATCCTGACAAAGGCAGATTTTACGGGCCTTATACCGATGTAGGGGCAATGTATGCAACACTTGATTTTTTGAAGAAATTATTTCCACTTAAACAATGTAAGACTCCGAAATTTTCTAACAGACCTTGTCTTTATTATCATATAGGCAAATGTCTTGCTCCTTGTCAGGGCAAGGTTACGCCTGAGGAGTATCAAAAACTTATTCAACAGGTTGAACTGTTTTTGAGCGGTAAACAATCGGAACTTCTTAAAGAAATACAAGCTCAGATGCAAAAATATGCCGAAGAAGAACAGTTTGAAAAAGCTGCAAAGATGCGCGACAGTTATCTGGATTTGCAGAAGACTCTTGAGCGTCAGAAAGTTGTTTATGAAAATACTAAGCTCAATGAAGATATTATTGCGGTTCTGTATGAAGACGGAATCCTTGCAATTGTTATTATGATGATTCGGGAAGGTCGATTGATTGATAAAAAAGACTTTACTTATTTTGTGGATAATATTGATAAAAACGAATATTTTGAAACATTTTTCCGCGATTATTATACAGGGCTTAAATTGGAATTTCCTGACAGAATTATTCTTGAACAGCTTGAGAATAAAGAACTTTATCAGGACTGGTTAAAAGTGCTTTCGGGTAAAAAAGTCAATATCAGTTTTGGCAGGGGTAAATATAAAGAGTTGTATGAGCTGGCGCTTAAAAATGCGGGTAACTTGTTAGAGAATGCAAAACTTAAAAAAATGGCGCAAATTCGGGATGACTTTAACGAGGTAGGTTCGTATTTGGCGGAAAAACTTCATCTTACGAATTTCCCTAATCGAATTGAATGCTATGATATTTCGCATATTCAGGGTACAAATACGGTAGCATCGATGGTTGTTTTTCAAAACGGACTTCCTAAAAAAACAGCTTATCGCAAGTTTAAAGTTCGCATGACAGAAGGTAAACCCGATGACTTTTTATCAATGAAAGAAGTTCTTTCACGTCGTCTGGCACGATTAGGTGAACCTAAATGGGAAAAGCCTGATTTAATTATTATTGATGGCGGTAAAGGTCAGCTATCGAGTGTTATGAAGATTGTAGAAGATGCAGGTGTTAGCGGAATTGATTTTGTCTCATTAGCGAAACGTGAAGAAGAAGTGTTTCTCCCTCACCAATCTGAATCAATCCTGCTTCCGCGGGATTCAAATGCTTTATATTTAATCCAGAGAATCAGGGATGAAGCTCACAGATTCGCTATAACATTCCATAGAGATTTACGCTCCAAACAAATAACGAAAGGATAAGATGCTAAAAGATATATTGGAAATACTTTACAGCCCTGAGATGAGAAATAAGATTGCGTGGTTTGAAAAAGAAAGAAAAAAATATGCCTTTAAAGTGAGGCTTTTTAATTATATAGCGATAATATCTTTAGTTTTAGCGATAATTTTTATGTCCGGTGTTTTTTTGCCTGCTTTAGAAAACTTTCATTTTAGTTATAATTTACCTGTACCGCAAATGTTAAATTATAATCCTAATGGTTTTATGATATATGCACTATTCATGGGATTTTTATCTATGATTCTTATGTTATTTTTAACTCCGATTCCATATATATTTTTGGCTGCTCTTTTTGCTTTAGCTGCCAATATATGCAAACATCATTTTGTTAAAGAAGTTAAAAAAGAAATTCTTTCGGATATTTTTAAGTCGTTTATAGATAAGTTATATTATAATCTCGGAAGAATGAAGCTTATTCCTATTTATTTGACAGCCATAGTACCTATATTTTCTTTTATTCAAGAAGGTATAAATTTGTTCTTATATGCAAGAAATATTAGTAATCTTCCGGAAAATGCCGTTCGGAATTTTGAAATTATACCGAACAATTACTTCTTATACCCTGATGATACTATTGGCGGTATTTATAATAACCATGAAATTGTAATTACTGAAATTGATTTATATAATCTGCACAGATCTCGTCGTTCTTCTGCAAAAATAAGTGCTGCGATTGCGGGTTTTCGTGGTGTAATTTATCAAACAAAATCAGAAGGTACAATTAGTGCTCAAATTTATATTGAGAATAAACATATTGGTTTAAAATTGAATAGAACAAATTTAGCAAAAGTCGATATTACATCTTCTGTTTTTAATAGACTTTATAATGTTTATTCCGATAATCAAGATGCAGCACGTTCTTTTTTAACTTCTGCAAAGATGAAAGAATTGGTCGGATTGTATAATAAAGGTCAGGTTATACATTTATTTTGCACAAATCAGGATACAACAATTGTAAAAAAAGCTGCGAAAGACTCATTTGAGCCTGATATATACAAGCCAATGAATGATCCTGCTTCTTATTATGAAATACTTACAGATACAAAAGAAATGTTAGATTTCATTACAAATTTTCAAGCATAGTAATCGAGCTTTTTTGCTTGTGCTTTGATACTTTCTGCCTGTGCTGCAACTTTATAATCCTGACCGGACGGGTCAGACGGTGCCATAGCAGCTTTTATAACAGTATTTGCCTGCTCAATTGTTTTTTGCGGATTGTTTTTGTCCAATTTAGGCATAGCAATAGAAACATGACCGCCAATAGGGATTCCGTTAGAGTCTTTTTCTATAACAATCGGGCCAGCGAGAGATCCTCCTGCATTTTTGTGAGCAAGCTCATGTGCATAAATTTCATTGTAACGCTGACGAATAGCCTGCTGTTCAAGATTTCTGAATGTAGAAACAGTCATTGAATTCATATAAACACACACCTCAGTGTATATTATTATACAGATTTTTTAGAATTATGCAATAGGTTAAATTATAATAAAAATTGGATTGACCAGCCTGCTCCAATACTTATTAAAAGCAGTGTAAATATAATTTTTACGGTATCTTTAAAATCGTTGTGTCTTAAAAGTACAAGCAAGCCTAAACCTGCGTTTGATAACAATCCGCTCATTGCAGCAGGAAAAGTAATAGAACCTTTTATTAACATCATTGTAACTGCAATAGATACTGCACAATTCGGGATTAAACCTACAATTGCAGCAATTACGCATTGCAAATATTTGTGGGATGTATGAAGCAATGAATTTATAGAAACATTTTCCAGTACGAAATTTAAAAACAATGTAATTACAATAATAAATGCAAAAATGTTTGCGGTATGTAAAATCGGATGTAATATAAGTTCTTTTTTATTGCCTGTTTCAGGATTATGATTACAGCATCCTTCTTCATGAACTTCAATTTCTTCCGGTGTCTCATCCTCTTCTTCAATATTTACACCGACAAAATCAATAAAATATCCTGCTAAAATAGCTATGAATAATTTTATTCCCACAATAGGAATAATTAAATGGGCTTTTTCCGGATATGCAAGAAGTATCGGAATACTTTCGTCGGATGTTCCCAAGTAAACTGCAATCAGGCATCCTCGCGTTAAAAGTTTTCTTGAATATAAACTGCTTGCAATAACTGAAAAACCGCATTGCGGAAGAATGGAAGCTAAAGCACCAACTGCTACAGAACTTTTTTTAGCTGTTTTTACCCATCTGTCGATTTTATCCGAGAAATAAAATTCCATTATTTCGATTAAAACAAACGCCAGAAACAAAAGCGGAAGCATGTGAAAACTGTCTATAACAGCGTCCGCAGCCCAATCAGCCATTGGCAAGTTTTCAATAAACTTATCTAATGGAGCAAATATAATTTCGTTAAAATGATTTATTTTTTCAAAAATTTCGATTAACATATTTATATTAAACTCTTTATTAACATGACAATCAATCAGGTAAATAACCGAAAAGGAAAAACGCATGTCAAAAATTGAAATTAACAAAGAAAAATGTACAAGATGCGGCGCGTGTATTAAGGATTGTATAGCTTACGCCATTGAAGGCGGAACAGACTTGTTTCCGCAAGCTGCTGAAGGCGGAGAAGAAAGATGTATCGGTTGTACGCACTGTATGGCTGTTTGTCCGACAGGAGCAATTTCTGTTGATGAAAAATCGATTGAAGAAGCATTGAATCCGAGTTTGCCAAATCCTGATGATGTACTGGGTTTAATACAATCCAGAAGAAGTATAAGACAATATAAAAATGAAGAAATCTCTCCGGAATTATTTGAAAAATTAAAAGCTATGCTTCCATATATTCCGACAGGATGTAATACCAATACTTTGCATTTTTCTTTTGTAGAAACAAAATCTGCAATGGATTATTTAAGAACCTATGTTCGCACAAGGCTGTTAAAGATTATGGAAAGCCGTTTTATGCCAAAACTTGCAGGCAAGTTTGTTAAATACAAGACTGCTTTTGAAAATGGGGAAGATGTAATATTTCGCGGAGCACCTCACATGGTAGTCGTGTCTTCGCATATTCATGCCCCTTGTGCTAATGTTGATCCTATTATTGCGCTTTCATATATTGAACTCTATGCAAATAGTTTAGGGATTGGAACTTGTTGGTGCGGTTTTGCGCAGGCATGTTTTAAACTTTTACCTCGGCTGTCTGAGATGGTTCAAATCCCTGATGAATATAAACCCGTATATGTAATGCTTTTAGGGCATCCTGCAGTTAAATACAAGCGTACAACGATTCCTGACAGTTTTCCTGTTACGGCAATTACGGGGATTGATGATGTAAAAATGAGCTGGACTAAAAAAGCAAGAAGAATATTGTTGAATTTTATTCGCGGATAATTAATGTAAACCAATGTTACAAATATTGTGCAATCTGAAATTACGTTTCTATAAACAACTTTAAATATATGTAAGATTAAGTGAGCTTTATTTGTAATGTCTATTCCTGATATTAAGAATATTTTAAATACACAATTTACCCGCGACGCAAAAGTTGATTATAAAACTGAAAACCGTGCGGTGAGTATTTGGTTTGAAAAATGGGATACAGACAAAAGCGGTGATTTTAATGACGCTGAGTGGGCTCAATATCAGGCTGATATGAAAAAAGCTGAAGAACGAAAAGCCGAAATGGAAAAGGTTTTTGTTAATAAAGATACAGTATCTGCTTATACAATTAAGTTAAATGAATTAGAGAATAAATATAAAGCTCTTGAATCTAAATTCGCTTCAATTGATAATTCATCGTGGGATAAATTGCTTGAATTTGAACAACAACACCCGGGACTTATCAGAGAAGGAATTGCTGACAATGATAAACTGCCAAAAGGTGCATACGAATTTGATATTTCAGCACTGGAAGTCGGAATTTATGATGAAGCAAATGACTGTTTTACAGGAGAATGTTACCAACGCGGTTATGTAGCAGGACTTGAAACATTAACTGATGAAGAAAGACAAGAGTATCTGCAACTTTTGGAGAATTCTCTTAATAGTGCAAAAGCTTTGAGAGAATATGTCGAAGAGGCAAATTCTTTGGAGGCTGAATATGATAAATGCGCTGCTCTCAAGGATATGGCAGAAACAGGTGTTTTTAATGATGTACTTTCTCCAAAAGATGAAACTCGTTTGTATTCACAATATGTAAATATCAGAAATAATGCGAATCCTTTTTATAAAGAAATTAAAGAAGTTGAACAAAAAATGACTGCTTTAAGATTAAAAGGTACAAAAACTGATGCGGATTTAAAACAAATTGAGCAATACCAAATCCAATTAAATCAGCTCTATGCAGCAAGTAGTCAATGGTGTTTGGCTGATTGTGACGAAAGACCGTCTCTTGATGAAGAAGATGCTGCTGAAGAAATACCTGCTCCTAAGTTTCAACTTACCGATTTATCAGGAACCGTATCTTACAGTGATGGCAATCTTAGCGAAATAAATTCTGTTGGTGTAGTTTGGAATCCGAATGATTCGGTCAATTTATCAGCTAATTTTAATCATACAGTGGCAATGTCAAGTGACGATAAGAATATTTCAAACAGTGTAGATGCGAACTTGGAAGTCGGATACAGCAATGATGATTTTAATGCAGCTGCGACTGCAAATATTAATCATACCCCTGAAATGACTACTTATACTCAGGGAGTAAATTTATCTTATCAAAATCTTTCAGCTGACGTTACAGAAACTATTAATTCAACAGAAGAAGGACAGGTTAATACAACAAGTGCTTCATTAACCTATAAAGCGGGAAAATATACAACAACGGGTAATGCAGAGTTTACTGAAAGCGGTAATACCTTCGGATTATCTTCATCTGCGGATTATAATGTTGCATTAGGTTCAAGTGCAAGTTTGAAAATCAGCCCTAAAATCAGCGGATCTTATAATGATGCTACAAGAGACTGGATGTTGACTCCTACTATGAATCTTTACAGTGAAATTCAAGGGGAGAATGCAAAAGCAATCTTTACTGCAAATGAATCACATGTAACAACTTTTGGAAGAGAAGCGGTTTCAATGAACCATAATTTTACGGCGACAGGTAATGTAGAAGTAAAAAATTGGTCTTTTGGCGCTAAGTTCAATGATTCTGATACTCCTGATTCACATTCAAATACTTATGGCCTTAATGCAAGTTATAAAATCAATGATGTTGGAACGATTAGAGCAGAGGTTTCTCATGAAGTTTCAAGAACGAAAGGTTCGGCAGAACGTACAAATTCTAACATGTTTACAATATCTTTTGCTGCTCCTCTTGATGCTATCGGAAAATTATTTGGGAAGAAATAAAAAAAGGCGGCTCGGAACGAGCCGCCTTTTTTTGTGAATTATTATTCAACTTCAATTGCGCTTACAGGGCAAGCATCAGCTGCTTCTTTAACACAATCTTCGTTACCTGCAACTGCGTCTTCTTTAACGCATGCTCTATCTTCAACAGTGAATACAGCATCGCAAATTGATTCGCAAGCGCCGCATCCGATACATGAATCATTAACTTTTACGTTCATTATTAATTCTCCTTTTTCTATAATATCTTCCTTTTAGGGAAGTATACTTATTATAACTCAAATTTAAAAATTTAAAATAACCAATTTTCTATACGCTTAGCTATTGAATCAAAACCAAGAGTTAAGCCCAAATCTTTTGGTTCAATGCCTTTTGAATAGTAAAGAACAGGAACATATTCTCTTGTATGGTCTGTTCCTTCTACAGTCGGGTCACAACCGTGGTCAGCGGTGATTATTAATAAATCGTCTTCACTAATTAAAGGCAGAATTTCTTCTAAATAATCATCAATTTCTTCAATCGCTTTGCCATAGCCTTCTGCATTGTTTCTGTGTCCGAAAAGCATATCTGTATCAACAAGGTTTGTAAAGATTATTTCTCTGTCTTCGTCTGTGATATTTACCCCTTCATATTTCATTTCAGCAAGTGGAAGCTCTTCTTTTAATGCTTTTAGAGTAAGTTCCAACCCTTCTTTGTTAGAGCCTGTGTGGATTGCATGAGTAATACCTTTTTTAGAGAAAATATCTTCAATTTTTCCGATACCGATTACTTTTGCTCCTTTTGATTTCACTCTGTCCAATACGGTTTCTTTAGGCGGAACCATTGAATAATCGCGTCTGTCTTTTGATATTCTGGTTGGTTTGCCGTCAATAACTTTATAAGGACGTGCAATAACACGTGCCACATTATAACTTCCTTCATCTAACAATCTGCGAGCTGTTTCGCACCAGCTGTAAAGCGTTTCAAGCGGGATTAAATCAGTATCAACCGCAATTTGGTAAACGCTGTCTGCGGATGTATAAACAATAGGATATTTAGTTGCGTGGTGTTCGTCGTTTAATTGTTCGATAATAGCAGTTCCGCTAGCAGGAATGTTTGCTAAGATTCCGCCGCAATTTGTTTCTGCAATAAATTTATCCAAAAGTTCTTGCGGGAATCCCTGAGGGAATGTTGCAAAAGGTTTTTCGCTGACAAGCCCTGCAATTTCCCAGTGTCCTGTTGTTGTATCTTTACCTTTTGATTTTTCCTGAAGAGTTCCATATTGTCCCATTGGTGTGGATGTTTTTTCAATGCCTTCAAAATCTTGAATATTTCCTAAGCCTAAAGCTTCAAGAACAGGAACATCAAGACCTTTGTTAAACGCACAGACATTTCTTAAAGTATTACATTGTTCTGTGTCGCCAAATTCATTGCAATCAGGCATTGCGCCGATTCCCATTGAGTCAATTACAATAATTACCGCACGTTTTTTACTCATAAACACCTCTGAATTGTTAAGTATGTAACAAATTTTTAAACCTTTGGAATCCAAAGTCTAAAAAAGACTTTTATATTATAGCACAAGATTAAGATGGAGATAGTTTTATGGCAGATGTCTGGAAAATCGGACAAGATGTAAAAGCTGATAAATTTTATGATGAAGCTAAATATTTTATTCCTGGTTGTAAAATGTATGGTAAAAGCGAAATCAATGCTGCTACCAGATTAACTGCTGTCTGTAATGAAATGTCAAAAACTTATGACCAGATTATATTAGACCAAAACGATTATCTTGTAGAAATTGATGCTTCTTTGGATGAGATTTCAGGACTTGAATATGATTTGGAAGCAAAAGTTAAACAATTGGAAGCTGAAATTGAAGAGCTTCTTAAGAAAAAAGAAGACGGAACTATTACTCCTGAGGAAGAAGCAGAGCTTGAAACAAAAAATGTTGAGATAAATAATCTTACATCACAGACCAATACTCAAATAGCTGCTAAGAATAATGAATTAACAAAAAATGCCGATAAAGCAGGTGAAGCTGACAGAAAATCAAAAGCGGAAGTTGCAACTAATTATGGCGAAACTGCTGTTGAAAAAGGACAACCATTATCAGAAACAAAAGACAAAAGAAAATCTTTCTGGAGAAAGCTTTTTGGCGGCTGGAATAAACAAGCAGAAAGAGATGCCGGCAAAAAACTTTTAGAAGCAGGAAGCGGTTTGCTGGAACAAGTTCAGAACTCTTCTGATATTGATAACGAAATTGCAAAGAAAACAAAAAAATCTGTATAAAAATAAATTCTTTCATGCTAACATAATCCTATATTTAAAAATAAATATAGGAGACAAATTATGCAAGCCAGACGCGCATCAAGAGAATTAGCACTTATACTTTTTTCTCAGTTTGAAAAAGAAATAACACATTACTCACGTAAAGATTTTGAAGATATAATGCTTAAATCAGTTAGAATTCTTTCTAACTCAGCTTCAGAAGAAATTAAACTAACAGTTGGTTCTTTAATCGATATTAAAGCAATGTTGGATGATTACGAAGCTGAACACGAAAGCAACTTGGCTCGTCCTTTGGGAGCTAAGAACAAACCTGTTCAAATCCCTATGACTGATGATATGCAGGCAAAAGTTGAAACAATGCTTGATGTAGCTGAAAAAGCAATTTTAGCATTGGAAATCGCTGAATTTACAACATTAGAAAACCAATCTGATGTTAAAAATTACACAGTAGAAATCGCAGAGCAATTCAAGCTTAACCACAAAGATATTGATGCTGAAATCCAGAAATATGCTAACGGCTGGGATATTTCAAGACTTGTTAAAATGGACAAAGATATTTTGAGAATTGCAATTACGGAA
Source organism: Candidatus Gastranaerophilales bacterium (assembly GCA_023662705.1). GTDB lineage: Bacteria > Cyanobacteriota > Vampirovibrionia > Gastranaerophilales > Gastranaerophilaceae > CAG-196. Next base: position 110,312 of record JAMPIM010000001.1, read on the forward strand.
CTTCTTTATATCAAAGATGCTCCATTGAAAGTTGTTGTTGATGAAGCAGTTGAACTTGCTAAAAAATACTCAACAGAAGATTCTTCATCTTTTGTAAACGGTATCTTAGCAAAAGTTATTGTAGAAAACGGACTTAAGTAAATGTTTAATCTTTTTGACAAACTCAAAACCACGGTTTCCAAAACAGCGCAAGCGCTTGTCGGAAATGTTGTAGACACAGTTTCGGAAGAAGCCGAGTTTAGTGAGTTTGTCTTGGATGATATGGAAGATATTCTTATCTCGGCTGATTTGGGTGTGAATTATGCTACCGAATTGACTGATAAGCTTCGTAATCAATCTAAAATTAAACCGTCTGAAGTTAAAAAATTTCTAGAAGATGAATTCCTTAAAACTCTTGATGAAGCAGGTTCAAGCGAATTAAACTTCAAAGAGGGAGAATTAAATATTTATTTTATTACGGGTGTAAACGGTGCAGGTAAAACAACCCTCATCGGCAAGATGGCTTATATGTTTAAAGAACAGGGCAAGCGGGTTTTGATTGCAGCGGGTGATACATTCCGTGCTGCGGCGGAAGAGCAGGTTGATATCTGGTCAAAGCGTTCAGGCGCGGATATTGTGAGGCGTGATAAAGCAGACCCTGCTTCCGTTGTATATGAAGCTATTCAAAAAGCTAAAAACGAAAATTATGACGTAATCTTAGTTGATACAGCGGGGCGTTTGCAGAATAAGTTCAATTTAATGGAAGAACTTTCTAAGATTAAAACAGTTATTGATAAAAATGCTCCTGAAAGTTTGCGTGAAAGCATGCTTGTAATTGATGCTAACACGGGGCAAAACGGCTTACAGCAAGCAAAAGTATTCAAAGAGTGTGTAAACCTTACAGCGGTTGCTTTGACTAAACTCGATGGTTCAGCAAAAGGCGCTATTGTGCTTGCAATTGCAAAAGATTTAAGCCTTCCTGTCAAGTTAGTTGGTGTTGGTGAAAAGATGGAAGACTTAAAACCTTTTGAATCAAAAGAATTTATTAAAGCATTATTTTAATAAAATATCTTTTGATATTTCATTTCCTTTTGTTGTTAAATAATCACCTGCAAGGAGTCCGTTAATACCTGCTTTTAATCCTAATAATTGTGCTTCTTCGGATAATCTTGTATTTCTGCCTCCTGCATAACGTAAAATAGTTTTTGGCATTGCAAGTCTGAATATACAGATAGTTTTTAGAACTTCTTCTTCTGTAATCTTATCTTCATAGTCTTCCAGAGGAGTTCCTTTAATCGGATTTAGAACATTAATAGGAACCGTTTTAGGATTAAGTTCTGCTAAAGCAAGCGCCATATCAACTCTGTCTTCGCGTGTTTCTCCCATACCGATAATAACTCCTGTACAGGCTTCGATACCGTTTTTAGTAATCATTTTTACCGTATTAATTCGGTCTTCAAATGTGTGAGTTGTGCAGATTTTTTCGTGATAGTTTTTAGAAGTGTTGATATTGTGATTAAATCTTTCAACTCCTGCCTCTTTTATCTGTTTAATCTGTTCTTCTGTTAAAAGTCCTAAAGAAGCGCAGCAGTGGATTCCTTCGATTGAAGCAACAGCTTTAATCATTTCTAAGATTTTTTCAAAATCCTTGCCGCTTTCACCGCGTCCAGAGGTTACGATACAGAATCTTGTAGCTCCGTTTTCTTTAGCTTTTAGTGCTGCCTGGCGAACTTCTTCGACTTCAAGAAGCGGATGACAATGAATTTCTGCATGGTTATGAATACTTTGTGAACAGTATTTGCAGTTCTCTCCGCATTTACCTGTTTTTGCGCTTATGATTGAACAAACTTCAAGCTCACGATTGAACGGAAGTTTTTCAACTTTTGCGATAAGTTCTTCTAAATCTAAATCATATAATTTTAGTAATTCGTTTTTGTTCATAAAATAATTCCTCCGCCCAAAACAATATCTCCGTCGTACATTACAATTGATTGACCTGACGCGATTGATTTTTGCATGTTTTCAAATACTACTTTTATTACACCATCTTCTGTTTCCTCAACGCTAACCGGTGTTGGCTGTTGAGTCGAGCGAATTTTTGCACTACAGTTTGCTTGCATAGGTTGAAGCCAATTGAGATTTGATGCCTGCAAAGTATCACTCATAGTTTTATCTTTAAATCCAACAACGATTTCATTAGTATCCGCACGAAGCTCTAAAACATACAACGGCTCTTCAGCACTTATGCCGATACCTTTTCTTTGCCCTATTGTGTAGTTCCAAATTCCTTTATGTTTGCCTAAGATTTTTCCTGATAAATCGACAATATTACCTTCTTTTTCTTCGATTCCAAGAAGTTCATTATAGTCACCATCATAGAAATCTTGACTGTCGGGTTTTTCTGCAACATTGAGTCCGTTTTCTTTGGCAATTTTTCTTATTTCATCTTTTGTATAAGCTCCAAGTGGCAAAATAATATTTTCTAATTGCTCGGGTTTTAATCTGTATAAGAAATAAGATTGGTCTTTGTTAGGAGCAATCCCTCGTTTTAAAACTCCGTTTTCAACGCGGGCATAGTGTCCTGTTGCAAATTTATCAAATTCAATTCCGTGTTCGTGGGCAAGTTTGGGAAGAACCCCGAATTTTACAAGTGAATTACACCATATACAAGGATTTGGGGTGTTGCCTTTTATATATTCTGATTTGAAGTTATCAATAACAATTCTTTCGTATTCTTCAACACAATCAAAAACATAGTAAGGGATTCCGATTTGTTCTGCGATTCTGCGAGCTTCTTCAATATCTTCTTTTTCATCAGGGCCGTAACAGGCATTTTTATGCCCTGATTTCTCTGCCATTCCGCCACGCCCCCAAATTGACATTGTTGCACCGATTACTTCATGTCCCTGTTGTTTTAATATAAGAGCGGCAACAGATGAATCCACTCCGCCTGATAATCCTACTAGTATTTTCATATTTCCATCATCCTTTTTATACATTTTGTTGCTTTTTCAACAATGGTTTCATTTATTTCTATTTCGTGTTCTTCATTTAAAAGTGAATTATAAATATCTTCTAAAGAATTCCATTTCATGTTCTGACAAACAATTTCATCTTTTATGAGAATAAACTCTTTTTCTGGATAATCTCTTTTAAGCCTGTCCACAACTCCTCTTTCTGTGGCTATGACAAATTGCCTATCATTACTTGTTCTGGCATATTCCATAATTTCTTTTGTCGAACCAACAAAATCTGCAAGCTTTGCGACTTCTGTGTGACACTCGGGATGCGCGAGAATTTTTGCATTTGGATATTGCTTGCGTGCGTTTTCCATATCTTCAATTCTTATTCTCAAATGCGTTGGGCAAAAACCGTTGTAAGTAATAACTTTAATATCTTTGAGCTTTTCTTCTACCCATTTTCCAAGATAAGTATCCGGTAAAAATAGCACTTCTTTTGCCTTGAGACTTTGTACAACATTAATGGCATTTGAACTTGTACAACAAATATCGCATTCTGCCTTGATTTCAGCTGTTGAATTTATATAACATACAGCAGGAATATTTGGGTGTTTTGCTTTAAAACTTCTAAGTTCTTCTACACCAATCATATCTGCCATAAAACATCCTGATTTTGGGTTTGGGAGTAAAACTTTTTTATTCGGATTTAAAAGCTTTGCCGATTGTGCCATAAAATGCACTCCTGCAAAAACAATAATATCGGCATCTGTTTCTGCTGCTTTTTTACTTAAATAAAACGAATCTCCCACATAATCAGATACTTCATCAATTTCTACTGGTTGATAACAATGTGTAAGTATTATAGCGTTTTTTTCTTTTTTTAATTTCTTAATTTTCTCTAATAAGTCCATTTCTTTCTCCAGATTTTATGGTATGCCATAAAATTTATGATAAACCAAAAATAAATTCATGCTATACTTTATTTATGAAAGAACTAACAAAAAGTTTAGAAAAATATCTTGCTGCAATCCATGAGATTATTGAAACTCAAGGAGCTGCAAGGGTTCGGGATGTGTCAGAAAGGGTTAAAGCTAATGCAGCTTCGACGTCTGAAGCGGTAAAGACTCTTGCCAAAAAGGGATTTGTAAATTATAAACCTTATGGCGTTATTACCTTGACTGATAAAGGTTTAATGACTGTCGAAAGCAAGAACAAAAGACATGAAATTATCAAAAATTTTCTATCAAATAGTTTGATGCTCCAAAAAGATTATTCTGATGATTTAGAATTCTCTATGCCTGATGAAGTTCTTGAAAGATTTGTTGCATATTTAACTTTTATGCAGAAGTGTTCTTGTAAAGAACCAAAATGGTTAAAAAGTTTTCAGTATTTTATTAATGAAAATAAAATGCCTGAAAAATGTTCGAGCTGTATAAACAGTGACGACAAAACATGCTGTAATTGCGGGTAATTTTAATAAAATCTTAATAATTGTTGTGATTACAACTGTGCACAAAATCATGTTGGCGGTATAATATTGTATAAAGAAATGTTAGTAATAGAAAGTTGCGAATTTCGTGACGG
>JAMPIM010000001.1:114934-148049 GCA_023662705.1 Candidatus Gastranaerophilales bacterium
TAACCTCATAGGCAATTTCCACATACCCCTCACAGTAGGCTCTGCCCCTCGCTAAGCGCTCGAGTCGAGAGATTCGCTACGTCCCCGGGGAGTACGGCATGGTGATTGTAACACAAAATAAATATCTTTTCAAATTGTTCTTAAAGTGATATTATATTATTTATGTGTAGAATTGGGGCTATAAAATCTAAAAACAAACTTCATCCGTCAATCGCGCTAAAACTTATGCGCAGTCAGCAAAAGGGTCACGATGATTCGGGATTCGCTTTTGTAATGCAGGATATGGGAGGATTATTCGAAAACTATAAGGATTTACCGCTTCTTTCAATGGCAGCTACTGTTGAAGGAACACGTCTTGCAGAAGATATTCTAAGAGAACTCGGATTCTCCCGTGTAATGCAGTGGACTCCTGATATTAATCACAAAAAAGGATTAAAGATTGATGCAATGCCTAATTATGTCTTCGAGGTTTTGCAATATCCAAAAAGTTTTACACACGCTACAAAAGAAGAAAAAGAAGAACTTCTTATTGATACAGCTATCCGTTTGAGAAAAGTTCTTGAAGAAACACATTCCGGATTCATCTACTCGTTTTGGCCTGATACTCTTACTCTAAAAGAAATCGGAAGCCCGAAAGATATCGGAACATACTTCAATCTGTGGCAGGAAAATTCCGATTTAACAGCGCATATCATTACTGCACAATGCAGACAGAACACAAATTATGACATCGTAAGATATGCAGCTCACCCGTTTTTCTTAGAAGGCTACACCGCACTTGTTAACGGTGAAAACACATTCTACGAGAAAAATAAATTCTATCAGATGAGTCTTTACAAAGGCTATATGGGTTTTGAATCAGATTCACAATGTCTGCTTTATACATTACATTATATTCATAAGATTCTAAAATGGCCGATTCAATATTTCAAACATACAGTAACACCATTATCTTATGATGAAATTATAAAGCGTCCTGACAGTGAAATTTTATTGAGAGTAAAAGCTTCTCTTGCCAATCTTGAAATAAACGGCCCGAATACAATGCTGGCAGTTACTCCTGATAAAGAATTAATGTGCATTTGTGACTCAAAAAAACTAAGACCAATTGTAATCGGAAGAGATGAAAATACAGTTATTATGACATCGGAAGTTTGCGGGATAAATGATTTGTTACCTGAACGCGATTTAACAAAAGATATTTACCCGAACGAGCACGAAACAATTTTAGTTAAGGATGATTTGACGATAGAAAGATGGCAGCAATAAAAATAAACGAATTACATAAAGACGAATTACCTTGGATAATCGAATATGATGAATCCAAATGTATCCAATGCGGGAAATGTACGGCAGTATGCTCCTTTGGTGCAATCAAACCTGCCGTTGAAACAAGAAAAACTTCAAACAGTATTACCGAAAGAGGCAAGTGTGAAAAAGTTCTTGTTATTGAACAAAATGTATCCTTAGAAAACTACTGCCGCGGATGCGGAATGTGCTCCCGTGTCTGCCCTAACGGAGCTATAAAAGCCGTAAGAAACAAAGATGACAAGTATTCCGTTGCATACAGAGCACAAAAAGCCGATTCATTTAAAAAGGGCGGACGTTCAAACCTTAATACAGAAGGTCGAACTTTAGACAAAATAAAAATCGGAAGAATTTCCCAGATGACCGACCCGTCACTTGACGCTCAGCGCCATACATTTGAGCTAAGAACCCCTTTTGGAAGAGTACTTTCTCCAGAAAAACTCAATTTTGAGATAAAAGACGAAAAACTTAATCAAACAAAACCGCTCCCGCCAAACAGATGGATTTATCCGATAATTTTCGGTGATATGTCAATCGGTGCAGTTTCCTGGAGAATGTGGGAAGCAATGGCAATTGCAACGGCTTATCTTAATGAAGTATGCGGAATCCCTATCCGTATGTGTACGGGTGAAGGCGGAATACCTACATCATTACTTAAATCACGTTATTTGAAATATATGATTCTTCAAATTGCCTCAGGTCACTTTGGCTGGAACAGAATCATTAAAACCATGCCGGAAATGACCGAAGACCCTGCCGGAATCCTGATTAAAATCGGCCAAGGTGCAAAACCGGGAGATGGCGGACTACTAATGGCAAGTAAAGTTACACGCTATGTTCAGGAAATCAGAGGAGTTCCAAAGGCTGATTTACTCTCACCGCCAACACATCAAGGACTTTATTCTATTGAAGAAAGCGTTCAAAAAATGTTTCTTTCAATGAATGCTGCATTCAATTTCCAAGTCCCTGTTGCAATAAAAGTTGCAGCATCAGTTACAAGCGTTTCTGTTTACAACAACCTCTTAAGAGACCCTTATAACATTGTAGGCGGATTCTTCTTAGACGGCTTAGCTGGCGGGACAGGTGCTGCTCATGAAATTTCATTAAACCACACAGGTCATACAATTACATCAAAACTTCGTGACTGCTACTTAGCAGCCGTACATCAAGGACGACAAGGAGAAATTCCTTTATTTGCAGGCGGCGGTTTAGGTCAGACCGGAAGCTTTGCAGCAGACGCGTTCAAACTCATTTGTCTCGGTGCGAACGGCGTATTCACAGGAAGAATGCTGCTTGAAATTGCAGGCTGTGTAGGAAACGATATCGGCAAATGTAATGCCTGCAACACAGGGAAATGCCCTGCGGGACTTACAACACAAGACCCAAATCTGGTTAAAAGGCTTGATGTCGATAAAGTTGCAGAAAATCTGGTTAACTATATCTTAGCAACAGATATGGAACTCAAAAAACTAATGGCGCCAATCGGCTGCTCAACATTGCCTATCGGACGTTCAGACGCTCTAATCACAGTAGATAAACATATTTCAAACAGATTGGATATTCAATATGCCTGCTAGTAAATTTATCATCAAAACCTTAATAAACGATGTAAGAATGTCAACTCAAGAACTTCTTCAATTAATCACCACAAAAATCGAAGAAGGAGTAAATGAGTTTGAAATTGAAGCCTGCGGTCAACATAATATAGGAATCGGCGGTAAGTATAAAAATAACAACCTGCTTTTCCATGTCACAAACCCCGGACAAAGAGTCGGTGCAATGGGAATGGAAGGTACAACAATCATCGTCGACGGTTCAGCTCCCGCAGATATCGGCTGGCTTAATTCAGGTGCGAAAATTGTTGTAAAAGGCGATGCAGGTGATACAGCCGCTCACTGTGCTGCAGGAGGAAAGATTTACGTCGGAGGCAGAGTCGGAACCCGCTCAGGAGCTCTGATGAAACACGACCCGAAATTTGAACAGCCTGAATTCTGGGTGCTAAAAAATACAGGCTCATTTAGTTTTGAATTTATGGGCGGAGGAAGAGCCGTTATCTGCGGATATGATTCGGAAGATTTGCCATCTGTTTTGGGAAATCGTTCCTGCGTGGGAATGGTTGGCGGAACAGTTTATGTTCGAGGAAAAATTGAAGGTATCGCAAGCTGCGTTGAAACCAAAAAACTTGATAAATTTGATAAAGATTTTCTTAAATCAGGAATGAGCGATTTCTTAAAAGAAATAGAAAGACCTGAACTACTTCAAGAACTATTGGATTTTTCAAAATGGATTAAACTGGTTCCTCTTGCTCAAAAAACAAAAACAGAACGAATCTCCATCAAAGAATTCAAACAAAAAGAATGGTTTGCTGACGGACTCTTTGGAGATTTAATAGAAGATAATGGAGATTTATTCAATCTTGCACAATCAGGTGAGGCAAGATTAAGAAAACCTGAATGGAATAAAGAACTCTGCATAGGATGTAATCTTTGCACAAATAACTGTCCGCAAAAAGCAATTGCCGAAAACTATTCGGTCAAAGAAGAACGCTGTATCGGATGCGGTATTTGTTCTGCTGTATGCCCTAAAAAAGCTTGGCAAATGATTAAATAAAAAAAGCGGACTTTTTCGAGTCCGCTTTTTTTATTTTTTATCTTTCTTAGTTGCTTGGAGTGAATGCTCTAACAACTGTTACTGATCCGTCTACGTTCTTACGAACACCTGTATCGATTTCTTCATCTAAGTCTGCCGCGAATGCTATTGGAGTTGCGATATTTGTATTGATAGCGTCACCGATTTGGTCTCTTTCGTAGCCTTTTAGAACTTTAACGTTATCATCATCATCTGGAGTTGGAATAGGATCGTCTGGATCGACTGGTGGTGTTGGAGGATCAACAGGATCTTTATCAGGACCTACAAGGTATGTATTTTGTCCGATGATTTGAGTACCGTCGTTGTGACCGCCTTTTCCATCTGTATTTTCGTATGTAATTTTATCGTTTGGATTGATTGTTACAACTTTATCAGTTTTGATATCTGTGTATTTCAAAGTATAATCTCTTTCAGGGAATTCTACTTTTAATTTCTTAGTTTCTCCGCCAACTTCAATTTGAGTTGCGTGAACATCATCTGCTAAAGTAATGTCATTTTTATTTGATGTAAGTTTAACCTTTTCAGCATTTACGTGATTTACATTCATATTACCTTCAGATTTGATAAATGCATAGTCAGTTTGAACTTTATTTACATTGCCGCCTGCAATATTCAAGTATGTATAATCACCGGTTCCTTTAGTAGGAATTGGCATATAATTTTCCATTGTATCAACAATTGCCTGTTCATCAGTCAAACCGCCGATATAATGTTTTGCAGTGAATTCATAATTATCAGCTGTAATTGTTGCTTTTCCGTCAGAAATAATGTTCAAACCTGCATCCATTTTTACATTTTTAGCTGATGTATTAACAGTAACTGCAATTGTACCGTAATCTGCTTTTGCATTTAAGTCGCCGCCAACTGTTAAGCTGCCTTCTTTTCTCAAATCAGATGGTGTATCTGTATCTTTATCTGTATTGTAGCCGCCGATATGAATGTTATGAGCAGAATTGATATTCATATTTCCTGCAACTTTTGTATCACCAACTACGTGAATAAAGTGTTTAACACCTTCGTTAGTTTTTACTGTTGTTGTTAAGTTTGCGTCTTTACCAACTTCAACATTGTTAACTTCCAAGAAACCTCCTGAGTTAGACATATTCAAGTTACCGTCAACTTTAGCATTTCTCAAATAAGAAACTCTGCCGTCGTTAGCTACATTAGCATCGCCTTTGATATGAAGCTGCTCGCCTTTGTTAGAGTAGTTAAGAGCAACATTACCGTCAGAAACGATATCTAAATTACCGTTGATTTCACCACCGTTAACAATTTTAACGATATCTTTATCAGCTACGATATAAACATTACCGTTAACTGAAACTGATTCTAGTCTTACTGCTGTATGACGTTCATTCTGGCTTGTATTTGGGTTAACAAGGAAATTTTGACCGTCAGCTGTAACTAATTTTAAACCTTTAGTTGTACCTAAAACTGATTTAATAATATCAATTGAAGGTGCTGTAATATTGAATTCACCGCCAACTGAGAAATCAGAGTTTCTGATTGTAATTCCGTTTATAGCTTCTTGATTAAGCCCCTGAATATTGATTTTGCCATCAACAAAGCTTGCACCTAAAGCCTGAGTTGTTAACATTACATCGCCTGCTGTTGAAAAGCTTGCGCCATCAAATAACATACCGTTAGGGTTTGAAATGATTACTTTTGAAACCCCGCCTGAAGTACTAATTGTACCATATACTTGAGACATTCCATTTGTAACTGTATTTAAAACAGTTGCATTAGCGCCTTCTGAGCCATTAAAGTTTACGCTTTGACCATTACCAACATTGAATTTGCCCCATATAATGTGAGCATCACCGCCAACATTAATATTTGCGTTGTTACCATCTGTTGTAAAGCCGTTATAAGCACCGTGGTGTCCGGTAATATCTGCACCGCCTGCACCATTGTCATTTAAAACACCGCCTGTCATATTTGCTGAAGCAATTTGCATTGATGCAAACACTGTACATAGCGCAATTGCTGATAATTTTTTAGCGAAATTTTTCATATTAGTAAATCCTCATTTCCTATGTACTTATATAAAGATTTCTTGGCTGCCGAAATTGCTATTTTGTAACAAAGTTTTAAGATATTTTTCACATTTATCCCTTCGGCCATGTCCAATCATACAACTAAAAAAGCGCAAATAAAATAATTTGCGCTTTTTATGTTACATATTTAACAATTTGTTACACAGAAACTTTCATTGTGTTAGCAATGATTTCGTTAAAGCTGTCAGCTTTTAAGCTTGCTCCGCCAACCAAAGCTCCGTCGATGTCTGATTGAGACATTTGTTCTTCGATTGTTGAAGGTTTTACTGAACCGCCGTAAAGGATTCTGATTGAATCACCTGCTGATACTGAAGAAACTTCTTTAACAACATTTCTAATCATAGCAATTACTCTGTTAGCTTCTACGCTGTCGCAAGTTTTACCTGTGCCGATAGCCCAAATTGGTTCGTATGCGATAACTGATTTAGCAACTTCTTCTTCGCTTAAACCGTTTAAAGCAGCTCTGATTTGAGTTGCGATATGTTCGTCAGTAACACCAGCTTCTCTTTGTTCAAGAGTTTCACCACAGCAGATAATAGGAATCAAACCGCCTGCTAAGATAGCTTTAGCTTTTTTGTTAATCATTTCATCAGTTTCAGAGAAGTATTGTCTTCTTTCAGAGTGACCGATGATTACGTAAGAACATCCTGCATCAGCTAACATTTCAACAGAAATTTCACCTGTGAAAGCACCTGAGTTTTCCCAGTGGCAATTTTGACCTGCGATAGAAATTTTGTTTCCGCCGCAGCCGCAGTTGCATCTTTCTGTTTCAACAACATTAAGTGAAGTGAATACAGGAGCAATAACAACTGTAGGAAGTTGGTCAGCAGTAAAGTCTTTTGTAAAATTCTTTATTCCTTCAAATAATGCTTTTGCATCAGCTTGAAGTAAGTTCATTTTCCAGTTTCCTGCAATAATTGGTTTTCTCATAATTAAATTCTCCTTTTCTTACGCGTTTATTTTAAAACAAACGCACCTGTAAATCAATAAATTACCAATGTTAATTAATATAATGTGGAATAAAAAAACTTTATAATGTTTTATCCTTAGATTGTAAAGGAGTAAAATTATGACAGAAAAACGATTTTTGAATTTTGTTTTAATAGAAGGCATTTTGCTTTCTGTACTGGGAATTTGTATGCTTATACTTCCTAAAGTTACATCAATAACTTTCGGATTAATGATTTGTATTGGTTTGATTGTTTATGGTTTCTATAAAATCGCCCATGCAATTGTTACCAGAAACTACGAAAGACACTTTGTACTAAATATAGTTATTGGTGCGGTTCTGGCTGCATTAGGTATTGTATTATTAAGTGTTCCGCATATTAATCTTCTTATTATCACATCGCTCATAGGAATTTATTTTGTTGTAGAAAGTATTTCTAACACAGCTTTTGCCGTTCAGACAAGAAAAAATATGTCTATGTGGTGGGTAATTTTATTGATTGCAATCTTACAGTTCCTTCTTGGTTTAATTATTATTATCGGACTACCGGGAACATCATTGTGGGTAGTAGGAATGTTCCTCGGCATTAACTTCCTCGTAGCAGGAATCGGGTTGATTGCATTCAGATTATCAAACAAATATGACTATAATACATAGGAGGCTATATAATGGATAATCTTAGAAACGATACTGAAAAAGCAGAAAAATATTTTGCAAAAAAACTTGCATACACAGTAGGCCCTGTCGAATTAAAAGAACTATCAGAAGAAAACGAAGTAAAAATAATTGATGTACGCTCACGCGCGGATTACGAAGTCGGGCATATTCCAATGGCAATCTCAATTCCTTATGATGAGTTGGAAAACCGTCTCAATGAATTAAACAAAGAAGATTTACACGTAGTCTATTGCTACAATGCATATTGCCATTTAGCAGCAAAAGCAGCTCTAATGCTTGCACAACATCAGCTTCCAGTCATGGAACTCTGCGGAGGTTTCAAAGTTTGGAGTGAAGATTTCAGGTTTGCTACTACACTTTAAGGGTTGATTTATTCAACCCTTTTGCATAAAACAGGACGGCCAAAACTGATTTTCTTTATTTGTAGAACTTTTTCTTCGAGTAAATCATCAATGAGCATTCCAACTGATTTTTGGGTCATGCTCTTAAGACAGGCAAAATATTTAGAACCTGCTATTTTTAAGTTATATTCGGTATCTTTCACAGCACGGCTTCCCGTAAGAATTTTCACCAATCCGCTTTTACCGTACATTCCGCTAAACTCATTGACACAGCCTGCTATGAGCTCGCGGGCTTCATCATTATTAAAAGAAGGTTCTTCCGCTTCAATTTCTTCCTGCACATATTCAACATCCCCGACTTCTTCAATGTTTTGATAGAACTCCGCGACATGCGAATCTACAAGAACCTTTTGAGGTTCAAAATTCTTTAAATACAAACCTTCAAGAGTCTTCACCCTGCTCATTGCAACATAAGCCTGACCGCGTTCAAAGATTCTTGAGCAGTCAACTACAAGCTTATCCAGAGTCATTCCCTGAGATTTGTGTATGGTTATTCCATAAGCAAGCTTTAGCGGATATTGCATTCTTTCTGCCACAATGCGGTCGTTGTAATAATATTCAAATTTATTCTTAGGAATATTAGCTTCAACTCCATTATCAAATTTTATGGTGATTGAGTTTTCATTAAACCCCATAATTGTTCCGCAAGCGCCGTTAATTAGACCTTTGTTGAAATCCATATTCACTAGAAGCATAACTTTTGCTCCCAATTTAAGCGCAATTTCTTTTTCGGCACGACAGTTTTTGGAGAAAATTTCTAAGATATATTTTTCGCTTTCAGTAAAATCTTCATAAACATGTTTATTTCCGCGCAAAACAGAATCCTGAGCTTCAAGAATCCTCACCGGTTCTTCAATTCGATTAAATTTTGCAAGATTGTATTGATTAGCTTCATTATTAGTAGAAAATATATGAAGCATGTCTGTTTCAGAAGTATCCAAATCAACATTTCTGCGGTTTAAAAGTTCAATGTCTTCAACTTCCAAACAATTTGTTCTCATATGAGCAAGCGCCGTAATAAAATCTTCTTCACTTTGGCGATAATTCTTCTTGAGAACAACATTTTTAAGATTCAAGTCTTCCCATAAAGGCGAATCAAAACAATATTTTCTTTCGATTGACTCCTCATCAACAGGCGGTAATTGGAAAAAGTCGCCAATCAACAGAACCTGAATTCCGCCAAAAGGTTCGTTATTTTCTCTAATCTCTTTTAAGACTTCATTCACATACTCAAAAGTCTCAATATTGAGCATCGATATTTCATCAATTGCAAGAATTTTGCAATTAATAATCTGTCTTAAAGTTGAAGCTCTACTGCGGATTTTCTCCACGGTTTTTGAAACAGGATTTCTGCACAAACCAACCCCTGCCCAAGAATGCAAAGTCTGACCTTTTACATTCACGGCTGCAATACCTGTTGTACTTGTGATAGTTAATTTCTTTTTAAATTTTTCTTTGAGTTTGTTCAAAATATAACTCTTACCTGTTCCGGCAAACCCTGTTAAGAATACATTATCACCGCGTTTAAGAAGATTAAGAATTTTTGTATAAGTATCGTCTTCTTCCTCTTTAGGTTTGGATATAACTTCATACTCATCTGCAAATTCAAGTTCTTTTGAGAAATCAATCTGGTCAAAATTAATTATTTTATAAGAACAAACTTCCAGTTTTCCATTGATTCGTCTGAATTCAATAGCTTTTTGTTCGGGTTTTAATTCATTCATAAGTTTTGTTTCACTTACCCATTTTGTTGAAGTAAAACCTTTAATCAATTTAATACATTCAAGAATCCCCTGTGTAATTGCCTGAAACTTTCTATCTTCGCCATTAGTATGCAATTCGGGAATTTTGTCCAAAAGCTTATTAGCAAACTCCGTTAAATCAGAATACTCGACTTCTTCAGAAGTTAAAACCTGCAAAGTAATATCAGGTGAGTCAAAGTTCGGTTCTGCTAATATTTTTTTCATATTTTAATCTTACTATAAACCAATTTTTTAAAAAATGTGTTATAATAATAGTATGAAATCAACAAAAGAAATCGCAGTAGAAAACAAACTTGTAAAGAGATTACAAACCCTCCCCAAAGCATTGGAACTTGCTAACTACATATTAGAAGATCCTGAAGTTAAAGAAATGCAGGATTATGCTAATAATGTATCTATCAAGCGTTTGGGGTTCAATGACCACGGCCCTGTTCACATGAGACAGGTTGCAAATAATGCAATAAAAATGCTTCTTATTCTTCGTGATTCAGGAATCAAAACTTCTCTTGAAACAGAAGAAGTCGGAACATTTGAAGACAGCGCCTGCGCGCTCATTCTTGCTGGTCTTATGCACGATTTAGGAATGATGATTGGAAGACAATCACACGAAGAAATGTCTTTGGTCCTCGCAAAACCTATTATGGAACGCGCTTTGGAGCACGTTTTCCCTGATGATTTACATAGAAGAGTAGTAATTAAAGCCGTTGCAATGGAATCTATAATCGGACACATGTCTTCAAGAAAAATCCATTCAATTGAAGCCGGTATTATGCTAATCGCAGACGGATGTGATATGACAAAAGGACGAGCAAGAATCCCTATGTCAATCAGCACAACTCCAAAAGTCGGTGATATCCACAAATATTCTGCTAACGCGATTAATTTTATCAAAATCCACCACGGCGAAAACAAACCAATCAGAATTGATGTCGAAATGACAGGCGATGTAGGATTATTCCAGATTGAAGAAGTTCTATTAACCAAAATCAACTCAAGCCCTGCAAAACAGTTTATTGAACTTTGCGCAAGAGTTGAAGGATTAGAACCTAAATATTATTTATAAAGTATGAGCGAAAATTTAAAACTTATTATAACCGCATTCTTGATTGCGCTTGCTATATCAATAGCTAAAGACAGATATTTAGCGTGGTCTTCGGACATACCAAGAACTCAAAATATTCAACAAGAACAAACAGTTGTTGAAATTAAAAACGATAATGACGCTACAGATGTTCCTATTGCACCAATGCGAGAATTTAGCGGAATGAGAGCTGCTGAGATATTAAAACTTCGTAAAGCAGCTGTTGCAGAGTCCCCTGCATTTTATAACATAAAGAATTATGAGCCAAACCCGAGCGTGTTCAATATGGAAGACGGTTTACAGTGGATTAGTGCTCATGAAGTAAGCTGCAACGGAACAGATAATAATCAAGATATCGGCAAAGGAGAATCACGAGAAAGTACAGGAATCCTGAACCCTGAACTTATGCTTTATGTTGTAGTTGCAAATCTAAATTCTGCCAAAAACAGCTATTGTTCAAGTGTAGATTATCTGAGACCTTATAAAATAACTTATAATCCGAACACCAAAACAATAAGTGCTTATATTAACTACAAGGATTTTAGAGATAAAAATAACGGTTACAGAAACATCGTTCTAGCAGATGCCAATGCTCGCGATTTAGGCTACAACTATGTTACAGCAGATTTATCACAAAATATTCGATACAGATATGACAGAAATCTCTCTAACAGAATTATCAATACAAGCGGATTCTATCATAGAGGTTACGCTTGCGGACTAAATGAAGGCTGCAACAACTACTCACCTTACGAAACAGGTTATGAGTTCTACCTGACAGACCTTCCAGCCAAAGTTCACATGAAATTATGGGAAAATGACCCGCTGAGCGAAAGAGCAAGAGCTGATTTGAATTATGAGATGATATTTAATTAACAGTAAATTATAAATTACTGTTAATTATTCTATCCACACAAGCTTTTGGTGAATAACCCCACTCACGTTTTGAGATACGTGAAACCTTCAAACCTGAGCGTTCAAGGATTTGCTGTTTCTTCATATTTGAAACTTTCGCAGGCGTTTTGTCTTCCACCCCGTCACATTCGATTACAAATTTGTCATCCACAACCAAATCCGCACTCAAACCTGCAATATCTACACCGCAAATTACTTTATGTCCAAGTTCACGGAATGTTTGGGCTACTTCTTTTTCAAACATGTTTTTATAAATATTTTCATCAAACTCATCAGAATTAATCAAAGAGAACCTGTCTTCATATTCCTGAATAAATCCAAAATAACTTCTCAAAATTCCTTCAGGCAACTCACGAGGGTCTTTTGAAATAAAGTTAATTGTTTTATGACGAGCACGAGTAATCGCAACATTAAACAAATTCGGTTTCTGCAAGAATATCAAACTCTGAGGGAAACTGTTATTTGCATAAGCCCAAGAAATAAGCATAATATCTCTTTCATCACCCTGGAAAGTATGCGCCGTACCAATTTCAATCTGGTGTTTTTCCATCATGTGTTCTGAAAGGACTTTTGCAACAGATATCTTTAACTGCTCAACCTGTGCTCTGAACGGTGAAATAATACCGATACTTACAGGATTATCAGGGTTCTTCCTTTCGTCTTCCACCACAATTTCGTGTAGACGTTTAACAAGAGCTTCAATTTCAGGCAAGTTTCTTGTTGCATCAAAATCAACTTTACCATCAGGCACAACAACTGCTTCAAGAACTTTTTGTGAGTTATCGTTGCGTTTCATAACCTTTATTCGTCCGCCATAAAACTCTTTATTTGAATAATTAATAATCGGCGGCAAGCTTCTAAAATGCTCATCCAACAAAACAGGATGCATTGAATAATAATTCGCCAAATCAAACATAGAATTGGTTCTAAAACGCCACATAAGCTGATATCTGTCAGTAATTCCATACTGTGACATAAACGATTGTTCTTTTGCTTTTTCAAGGAATGACAAGTGCGGCAACTGTTTATCATCACCTACAACAACAGCCTTTTTCGCTCTGTATAAAATAGGGAAACAACTTGCAATATCACATTGAGAAGCTTCATCAATAATAACAACATCAAATAACCCGGGTTTTAAAGGCAATGAACCTGAAACCGCGTAAGTTGTAACACACCAGCAAGGAAAAGCTTCAAGCAATGGTTTAAAGTCCTCTGTTTCAAGAAGTCTGCTTTGAAGATTTTTCTTTCTCTCAACCAGTGATTTTGAGTGAACAAACAATCTTTGACGCTTAACAGGGTCTTGCATTAAACCTTTCAGAGCAGCTCTGCGTTTGGTTTTAAGAATATCAACAGCAAGTTTGCGCTGTTTTTTGCGCATTGTTCTAAGTTGTTCTGATATAACGTGAATATTACCCGTAGACTGGATTTTTGTTTCAATCATGCGAGCAGAGCAAACAAGTTTTGCAAACTCTAATTCGGTTTTCAAAATCATTAAATTTTCATTATTTACATCAAAATTATTTACTCTCAAAATTTTCTTTAATTTACCTAAAGAAGCGCTGTTTTTGAACGCAGCAAAGATTCCTGATTTTTCAAGATTTTCAGAAAGTGTTCCAATAATATCTTCAACAGATTTAACCTCATCTGCTTTTAAATCGTGTTTAATAAACAAATGGTTTCCATGCATATTTTCCTGAAGCTTGATTTCATTTTGCAAATCATTCCATTCTCTTTCAAGCGAAATAATAGTTTCAGCCTTCTGCTCCATTTCGTTCATTGATTTAAGAAGTTTTTCCATATCGGAAACGTCACAAAGAATTGAACTTTCAACCCCATCATCAAGGTCAACTTTATTTGATAACAAATCCTGTAACTGCATAGATAATTCGCGCTGATAATTCAAACGACCTGCTCTCAAAGCGAGGAACGGCGCACCTAAATCATTAAGACGTTCAGCAACAACATCAACCGCTTTATCCATTCTTGAAGCTACAAGAACCGTTTTTCCGTTCGCAATCAAATGCGCAACAAGATTAACAATTGTTTGAGATTTACCTGTTCCCGGAGGTCCGAAAACAGAAACAAGTTTAGCATTTTCAACATTTTTAACTACATTCAATTGGGCATCAGACAACGACAACGGAGTCACAGGGAAAAAGTCCGCAAGACTCTTTTGCTGGCTGTCTGTCGGTTTTGCCTGAGTGTATTCTTCATTAATCAGATTCAAAACAGTTTCGCGATAAATCCCGCTCGGTTTTTCAGCAATCTGTGTAAGCTCATGCAAAACCCCTGCTGTTGCAGAAGGACGTTTTGTAAGAATAATTGCACACTGTTTTGTTAAATGAATTTTGTCAAAAGAAACTGTTACTTTTTTAGTATTTTCTTCCTCTTCGACAACTTCATCAATGTTTTCAGCGTTTATCTTTTCGTTGTAAAAATCCTTAGAAATGTTATCTTCTTTAACATCCATATCGTGATTCATAGAAATATCAATATCAGGAACGATAGATTTTAATGTAGTCAAGAAAATATCCATTTTTTCCTGAGTAATAGGAACAGTCGGAACCACATCCAACAAACCTTCCAGAAGCTGTTCCGTTTCATCCTCATCATCGCTTTTTTTCATAAGCGCAGTAAGCGCACCTGTATTAAGCGAAAGGAATTCATCCGTAAGCATACAATTGATATTTACTCCGTTGCGCTCCAAACGGCAAGGAGTGTATAAAAGCGGAGTCAAAAACTCGTTTTTTCTGCCTGTTTTATTTTTACCTACAAGAAACAAATAACCGTAAATAAGATATTTGTCTTTCTGGCTTGTTTCTGATTGAATCATAAGCTCGGTAAGCTTCGAATCAGAGCCTTCTAATCTAAGGTATTCCAGCCCTTGAGTAAACAAAGTATCTTCTTCGTTTAAGAAAATCCACTTGTTATCTCTATCAGCTTTTAAATTTCTAAACGTAGAGCTCTTAACCTCCTCCCTGACACAATCATGGAGGTATTGACTCAGTTTCTTTATGAAACTGTTATTAAATGCAGAATTTATCGCTCTTGTTGCTTCTTGTAACATAATCTCTCCCCTGTACTTATATTGACTCAATTGTACCATTATTTCCCCAAACAAGCAACAAAAAAAGCGGGGCAGAACCCCGCTTTTCAAGATTTTTTATAAATCTTCTTTGTCTTTGCCTAATGCCCAACGGAAACCAAATGTAAGAGCGACACCGTTTCTTCCACCGTTTCTAACCATTGCCTGAGCAAATCCTGTTGCACGGTCTTTCCAAGTTTTCTGAACACCAACACCGTATTCAACAAACGGATCAACACTCATTCTTGGTAAAACTACGTTGTTAGCGGCAACTTTAGAAGAGTTTAGAACATTCCAAACAAAACCAACACTTGCATAAGGCTGCCATCCGTTTTTAGTATTAGCTACAAATTTTACGGAAGGATTAACCTGTAAATTGTGCATTGGTTCACTATCAATACTTACACCTGCCTTATTTGTATAATCAAATGTGTTAATGAAACTATATCCCATATACAATAGTGGTTGGAGTACGTATTTACCGTTTTTGAATTCAAAACTGTAACCGGTTTTAGATGCAACACCGGCCAAAAGCATTGTAAAGTCTTCGTTTCCATACATAGTGCTGTTTGTACCAACACTTGCACCCGCAGAAGCTGTAACAGCGGTAAAGAAATTATCTTTATAAAATGTTTCTGTGATACCTGCAACACCACCGTTCATAGTAGTGTCAACACCTTTGTAGCTCAAGCTTGAACCGTTGTAACCCGCATATACCGAACGAACATTGTACCATCCGTTTTTCATTTCATGCAAATCACCATCAAAACCAATCATTGTTCCGTATGTAATTGCATCAACATCAGGGCCTTTGCTCAAATCAACTTTTTCAAAAGTTGTATAAGGTTTTACCCAATATCCTGTATCAGCAGGGTTTGTAAGTTCTGAATAAACAGGGTTAACATCCTGAATTGCGTATTTATTATTATTCTGTATCGCAATACGTTCTGCTGAAGGCATTTGAGAGAATCTGTCCAAATGCATAAATGAATGATGTAGTGTTTCATTAATTGCACTCAAACCACCAACCTGAGCTGCTACAGGAGTTGCTAATACAGCAGGGTTAAAACTTTCAGAAGGATTAGAGCCTGAACCGCTTCCGCCGCCAACTCTGTTGAATACAAAGTAACCGCCATCATCACGATTATCATATTTTACGTTATATTTATAAATAGGAGAATATGCAATGGTTTGGTTAGAATCAGGAAGTTCACCTACAGCGTTAACTACATAATCCTTCAAACCGTTCTCTGCAAAATAAATGTCAACGGAACTTTCTCCTTTTTTAATATCTGTAAGCAAATTCATGCCTGAAACAACCAAGTTACCCTGATGTTCACCGTAAGAATCAGTTTTAATTCTATCCATTGTTTCTTCTGCAAGGTTAACATCTGCATAAAACTGAGTATCACCGTTTAATGTTAATGAAGTTGGGTTCAAAATACCAACCTGATTATTAATCATTGACAATACGCCTGAATTTAATGTTAAAGATGAGGTATTAAGAACATCATCTCTTCCGAGATATAGATTTGTATTCTCTAAAGTAATTACTGAACTTAAGATATCATTATTAACAAATACTTTACCTGTAGCGTCACCTGTAATATTAACCTTATAGCCTTCTGAGCCGTTAATTTTATCACTCAAAAGGATTTTACCGTCAGTTTTTGCATTCAAAGTAACTGTTGCTGCATTATCTGCATAAATAGCTTCATTCCTTGTACCTTGAGTATCTGTAACATTGTTGTTAACAAACTCTGATACACCGCCATCTTTAGCAGTAATCTTTAAATCTGTATTTGTATAAATAGCTCCGCCTTTTGCTTCTTTACCTTCTGCTGAGTTCGCAATAAAGCTTGTATTAACGATACCTTCTTCAGCTGAACCAAGAGATGATTCGTTATATATTGCACCGCCTTTAGCATCATTACCACCCTTTGCAGAGTTATTTACAAACATTGAATCTTCAAGATTTTCAATTTTTGCTCCGCTCATGTTTGTAATTGCACCACCATGAGCTTTTGGTCCATTAGCAGTTTCGACATGGTTTCCGCCAAAAAATCCTTTAATTTTAGCAATTACAGCATTATCGCCATTAAATATTGCACCGCCTTTGGCATCTTTGTTTTCACTCTGAGCATAATTATTGGTAAAATCAGCAGTAATTTCGCCAATAGAAGCTCCGCCGCCATTATTATAAATAGCACCTGCCTGAGTATATATCCATTCACCTGTAGCTGATGAATTTTCTTTAGCAAAGTTACCTGAAAAAACACCTTTAATATTACCAATTTTTCTAAGGTTATAAATTGCACCGCCTTCTGTATTACCTTTGTTACCAAGAACATGGTTTTCTACAAAATTAGCTTCAATATCACCAATTGTGCCGTCATTGAATATTGCGCCACCTGTTGTAGCAGTAGTTTCACCTTCTATAAAGTTTTCGTTGGTATTATTAACATAGTTGCGGACAAAATTACCTTTGATTGCCGGCTCAGCAGAGTTATCAAGATTACCGATAGTTGAATTATTGCGGTTATAGATTGCACCTCCGCCAACCTTGGTATCTTTTTCAGCTTTTACTTCACCATTATCACCGCCTGCTACAAGCACATAGTTACCGATAAAATCTGCAGAGATATTTTTAATTGTAGAGTTATTGTCATTATAAATAGCACCGCCAAAAGTATAGCTGGTAGAGCCTTGAACATAGTTTTCTACAAATTTACCTGTAATAGAACCTATTGTACTGTTATCATTACTAATTGCACCGCCTTTTGCGAAATAGCCCCTATCAGCAATATTATTAGTAAAAGCATAGTTACCAATAAAATCACCTTCGATACTATCAATAGATGAATATATCTGATAAATAGCTCCGCCTTGAGAATAATCGTAATAAGTATTATTCCCGATATAATCTGCTATAATTGAATCCAGATGAGCATTGTCAAGATACATAGCACCACCGTAATTATTATTACCATAATGCCCCGGTCTTGCCCACCATTCACGAATTCCGACAAAATGTTCCTTCAATGCAGATGAAATTGTTTGATAAGAATAAGATTTTCTGTTGTCGGTAGTCTTAAAATTTGTCCCACCTTGTGAAACATCTTTTAAATAAACGTTTTTATACTCTAATTTAACGTACTCGGGCTCAGCAGTTTTAACTTCATAACTAACTGTCTTTTGAGTCCCTTCTGCATCAGTATATGTTACATCCTGATTTTCTGTCTTAACCCCGTAAGTCGTAAAGTCCTTGGAATCAGAGCTGCCTGTAACATAACTGTAAGCACTGTCATCCCCTAATGTTGGAATCTCTGCAGCTTCAGCAGATAGAGGGGAGAACATACATACATACATACATACATACATACATACATACATACATACATACATACATACATACATACATACCGCGATTTTTTCAGCATAAAACTGAATTTTTGAATCCATTGCATAACTATTCATTTTTACACTCTCCTATACAACAAAATTTGCATACCCACATGTATAACGGCATAATTTTTGAAAACTTTAGGTAACTTGACCAATATTTTACATTTTTTCACAAAAATTTAAAAAACTTAAAAATTGACTCTAAAGCCTGTCTATTCTACAATTAACGTATAATTGAATAGAGGAAATAGGGGTGAAATTCCCCATCTGTGCCGCAACAGTAAAAGACTGAACACTCATTTTACACCACCGCTTCGATTCAAAGCCGTGGCAAAACTTTTCTGTGCTGCGGCAAGGAAGGTTTTTTTATTGTCAAATGCTGTTCAACAAGTGAATAAAGTTAATGCAGGGCTTTGTCCGCACGGACTCCCGCCTGCGGCGTGTCCGATTTGCTCGGCAGGAGCAGGTTCAATGAAACAATCCGACCGAAATAGAAAAGTTGGAGAGATGACTTATCATGAGTGTGCTATGATAGGTAATATGTTAAAAGCTCGTGCGCTTGCACAAAAAAATCACGAGCAAAACATACAACATCGTCTTGAAAACGCAAAAGTTTTTGAGGCTACAATGCAAAAACTATCCGCAAATCTACAACAATTCATTATGCAAAATGCTGATTTGCCAATGATGAAACCCGTTGTATTCGTAGTACAAAATATCGTCGTTCCTGTTTTGAATTTCATAAAAGAAGTTCCAAAATTCTTTAACAACATCAAGTTTGAGATAATGGATAAACTAAATGCAATCTATGGCGAAGCAAAAGCCTTCGTCGAAAAAAAGATTTCCGAACTTGTAAGCACCATAAAATCAAAACTTGAATTATTGTTCAAAATCTTTAAGAAAAACAACACAAAAGACGACGAAACAAAAATTGACGAAGATAAAAAACTCTTCAATTTAAAAACTATATTACATAAAATCTTGAGAAAGAAAAAAGATGACAACCGTTCAAAAGATAAATAAGGACGCGGAATCCAACCGTATCTCAAAAAACATGACAAATACACAGCAAAAGAATTTTTCCAACATAAAAGAAGGAAAACTTGTAAACGCGTTCATAAAAGATCCGCTTCTTTCTCTTGATGAAACCCTTGATACGCTTGTTATTTCAGATACAAAAATCGATTTACCCCAAAAAGTTCACGAGAAAGAAGAAAAAAAAGACAACGGAATGTTAATCCTTGCAGGAGCTTCCCTCGGCACAATGGGGCTAATCGGCGGATTCACGGCTATGATAAAAAGTTTTTCCAAAAAGAAACTGGATTCCACAAAAGAATATCTTCTCCCCGGAATCACCCGCAACCACTGTATTAATGACGAAGTACACCAGAGTATTTTCAGTATGATTCAATCACCTAACCGCAGAACAATTTTAGCAGCCCTAGGTGTAATAACACTAGGTTCAATGGCTTTCATCGGGAAAAACTTTATTGACGGCTACAAAGAAGTCTGGGTAAAAAAACGCGAAGCCGATATCCAAAAAAATCTGCAAGAGAATTTAATTGAAGTAGAAACCCAATCTTTTTCGGGAAAAATCCAAATAATAAGAAGTATGCTCTCTTCAAAAGCCAAGGATTTTTCCAATGCAATCACTTTTAAAGGAAAAGACGTGAATAATGAACCTTCACAGGATAAAAAATTCTGGGCAATAGGTGTTGCAACCCTTACAGGAATACTGGCGCTCGGGTATTTTTCAATTCGCAATCTCAGAAAGAGCGAAGAGTTTATTAAAAACGGACTTGAAAATACAAAAACAGGTTTAGAGAATATTATAAAAGAATTCAACGAAGGAAAAGAGATAAAAGTCCAAAACCATAATGGAGACACCCTCCTTGGCAAAGAGGCATACAAACATCTTATTGAAAATATGCTTGAATCAATTTACGCAACGCCTGCTGAAATTGAACAATATGTTAACAAAATGAATCTTCCAAACTCTGAAAAAGATGAATTTATCAATTACTTGCAAAGAGCAATGAATCAGTCGACAGAAAAGGTTAACAGTGCAATCGGAGGATCGGGAAGAAATAAAATTACTTATTTCTCACACGTAAACGACTATTTGTCTTTTTTCTATGATTGGCTTATGAATCCGAAAAATCCGCAATTCAAAAACCTGTTTTTCGGGATTTCGGGAGTTTCCGCACTTGCTTATGGCGGGAAAGCTTTAACCGAAGCAGTCAAAGACGTTCAGGTGAAAAAATATAACGCGGAAACAGAACTGGATTTACAAAAACGTCTCGTCTCAACCGAGCTCCGTAATTTCAAAGCAAAAAAAGAATCCGCAATTGAGCCACTGTGCGAAGAATTCTTTATCCAAAAAGCAAACGGCAAATCACCGGAAGAATTGAAAATAATCGCTGACAATATCCTTTTTGAAATCAAAAACGGCCCGCCATTTGTTTATTCATAGAAATAAAAACAGGTCGGGTATTAACCCGACCTGTTTTTATAATTAATCAATCACCGCTTCAAATCCCTTAAATCTCGGAGATTCCATTGTTGTCTTTACAAGATTACCGTAACAATCATTATATTCAACTTTATAAGGTTCGCCATTTGATGATTTATATACAGATTTGCTCAGTCCATTTTCGTAACTTGTTTCTACTATTGATACTTTTCCGTCTTTAACTGTTGTTGTAATAGTCTTTGTATTATTTGTTGCTCCATCTGTTACAAATTCTTTAGTTATTTTTGTACCATCAGCTTTTGTATAAACAGTTTTTGTTTCAGTTAGTCCGTCTTTAGTCCAGAATGATTCATAAGAGCTTCCATCTTCATTTAATTTATAACGTCTAGTTGCTCTACCCTCTACATTAAATGTTTCCTCAATAAGACTACCGTCTTTAGTTTCTCTCATTTTAACAGTATTTGCATTTGCAGCTCTTTCCTCTGCAAGACGGGTAGAAGGACTTTTACGAGTTGATGTAGATTCCGCAATTGTTTCAGAAGCAGGATTCGTTTCGGCAGGAGCATTTGTTTGAGCTTTTGATGTTTTATATGCCTTGTATCCTCTTGCAGCCCCAACAACAGTAGCAACGCCAACCGCAGTTTCAACACCGCCATCCATTGCTTTCTCCATAGCTGCAATAGCTTCATCATGTGTTTTAGCATTGTAATACTCTTCAGTACCTTCAATCAAGTTTTTGCCACCATTGTATATCATGGAAGCACCCATTACAGCACCCACTGCGCATACAGCAGGAAATGAAACTGTTGCAAGCGCACCAATTGCAACACCCATTGCTAAAGTTGTCGCAGTTTTTGTTAAGCTAAATCCTTCTTCGTCACAAAACATACCTGTAAAGAATTTGCCAGTGCTTTTTAAAGCCTGTTTTCCAATTTCGCCCCAGCTCAGTTCAGCTCTTTCTTGTTTTGGTGCTTCTTTTGGTTGTACTGTCTTTGTTGTTTTAATTACTATATCATCACCAACTGTAGGAACTTTACCAGCAAGACCTGTGCTCAATGTTTTTTGTTCTTCAGCTGAAAAATTTTTCCATTCTTCTGCTGTAATTCTACCATCGGCAATTACTTCTTTAAATTTTGCTTGTGTTTCTAAAGCCAAGTCATTCAATTTAATACTCATTACGTCTCCTTATTTTCACTCGTGTGTTACTTATGTATATATAAAGTATTCGCGAATTACAGAATTGCGCATGTTTATGATGCAATTCATCTAATTAAGCTAAAAACAAGACGTCATACGACATTTTCACCTTAATAAAACTTAACATATAATGATTTAAAACATCAAGTTAATTCCAAAAATAGATGTAACAAATCAAAGGATAAGTATGAATATAAAACAAGAACTCGGAGAAAAAGTTAAAAGATTAAGAAAAAGACGCGGATTGACACAAGAACAACTTGCCGAATTAATAGAAATTTCTCCAAGAAATTTTAGCAATATTGAACTTGGAATAACATTTCCTAAAGCTGAAACTTTAGAAAAAATTCTCAAAGCCTTGAATACATCAACACAGGAACTTTTTGCAAACGACCATATAAAAACAAACGAAGAATTAATTGAAAAAATAAATATCTATATTAATACAATTCAAAATAATACCACCCAACTAGAATTAGTCTATAAGATTATACGCGATATAATTGAATAAAAAAAAGGTGGGCAAAATCCCACCCTTCATGTATATTACTAACTATCCCAGAAAAGTTCCAATAGTTATCAATGCAAAAATAATTGCCCATATAATATTTGAAACTTTCCAGGGATTTTGCTCTGCATCAGGGAAATTTTGTTCATTTATTTTGTTAATTTTATTCTGAACAAAACCTAAAATTAAAGCTGTTATCAATTCTAAAATTAAGATTGTAATTTCTAAAGAATAATTTACTTCTTCTAACGCAAGAGTCCGAAATGTAATTTTATTGTCCAACCAAGTACAAAGTAAGTATCCGGAAGCTAAAAGACTCACATTTGAAAAATTAATATTATATTTTTCAAAATATTCTTTAAAAATAGGAAATAATTTATAATTTGTTAAAACAGCAAATACACTTCTCCAAAACGGTGATACTTTAAGTCCCATATTATCTCTAACCGTCTTCCAATAATTAAAAATAAGAATTAAATCATAAATTCCAGCAGTTAAAAATGATAATAATATTACTTTTGAAACTGGTGTAGTTTTGAAAGAAAAACTGTTTTGATTTTGAACTATTTCATTTGTTTGTACTTCACTCATGAATATACCTTTCTTTAATTTTAGTTGGACATTCTTGCTTTCAACCCAAATTTAATCAAACGATTAACCAATCCTTGCGGCAATTTCGCAACCAAACTTGCACTAAACGCATCTTTACCAACAGTATAAGAAAGTTTAGGATTTTTTGCTCTGTCAGCCTTTAAAATCACATCGACAACTTTATCAACGCTCAGACCTTTTTCCTCATTTTTGCGGGCATTATTGATGACAAATTCCATTTCCTTCTCATACCCGCCGCAATTTTCAAGGTATTTAGAATTCTCTTTAACCGATTTACCCCACAAAGGAGTCGCAATCACTCCTGGTTTAACAGAAACAACTTTAATATTGCGTTTATTCTCAACAAGAAGTGAGTTAAAGAACATATCCAAACATCTTTTTGAAGCACAATAAGGCGAAATAAACGGAAAAACTCCAAAGCTCGCCATTGAGCTAACATTAATAATTTTCCCGCCATCAAGGATTTCCATAAGTCTCTGAGCCATTTCCAAATGCCCAAAAACATTTACATCAAACTGGCGTCGAATCTCATCAATAGAAATCTTCTCAACAGGACCTGCCACTACACACCCTGCAATATTCACCATTGTATCAATTCTGCTGCATTTAGACAAAATATAATAAGCCGCACCCGAAACAGTTTCAGGCTTTGCATAATCCACATAAAAGGGATAAATATTAGAACTAATTTGTTCCAACTCTTTGCCCTTTTCTTCTGAGCGGTAACCCGCAAAAACTATATTATCTTCAGCCAGCTTCTCAACAAGTGCCTTGCCTATTCCCGATGTCGCACCTGTTATAACATAAGTTTTAGTCTTCATACAAAGGTCTCATAATAAGAATAGAAGAAATATTCACCTGCATAAACTCATGTGATTCAATATCCCTACCGGGATTATGTTTATACTCGAGAGTACAATTCTTGACTGCAAGAAAAGATTTACCTGTATTCAAGATTTCAGTAAGAAGTCTTGTTTTCTTACCAATTTTAGGCATAAATACATAACCACAGATGACGTGCTCTGAAGTTTCAATATAAACCTTTTCGCGCCATGCAGAGGTTGAAAGTTCTAATATTTCTTTATTTTCCATTATGCCTCATCTTTCTGTTTAGGTTTCTCTATGACATGTAAGACTGGAATAGCGGTAAGTATAGAGCTAATGCCATACATAGTACAATACCACCGATAACAATCAACATGATAGGTTCAATCATCTTAGTCATTGTGTCAATAATACCATCCAATGTTTTATCAAGGAAGTTTACACCTTTCTCAAGCATATCTCCCAAACGACCTGATTGTTCACCTGTTGCAATCATAAATAATAACATTTTTGGAACAATCTTAGTCGCTTTAAGCGCTTGAGATACCTGCAAACCTTGTTGAACTTTTACAATCGCTGTCTGCATTTTATTCTTCAATGTTGAGTTTGTAAGCGTAATAACCGCAAGGTGCAAACAGTCAACAATCGGAATACCTGCATCATAAGATACACTTAATACTGACAAGAAGTTTGAAAAGTTTGAGTATAAAAGAAGGTTATTAACCAAAGGCACCTTCAATAAGAATTTATCCAGAATTCGTCTTGCAGGATCCCATTTTAAAGTAACCATAACAAAGGCTATATAAGCAACAATAAATATAGGAATTGTGTACCAGAATTCTTTCAAGAAATCTCCTGCATTAATCATTGCAGCAGTAATCCAAGGCAATGCCTTATCCTGTTGCTCAAACATTTCTTTAAACGCAGGGAATACGAATAATAACATTACAAGTACAATCAAAACAGCAAGAATAATTACGAACATCGGATACATCAAAGTACCGATAACCTTACCCTTAATATTTGCTTGTTTTGTAAGCAAGTCTTTAATACGACCAAGTGTTTTTTCCAATTCACCGGCTTCTTCACCGGCTTTAACCAGACCGATGAAAATATAACCGAATACCTGCGGATATCTTGCAAGCGTATCAGCAAATGTAGAACCCGCCATAATCTGTGTTTTAAGCACTCTTGACATGTTCTGAATTTTCTTTTTAGCAGCCTCCTGCTCCATAAACATCAAAGATTCAACAGCAGGAATACCTGATTGCAAGAGGATTTGGAATGTAGAAATAAAATCGATTTTTTCCGACAAAGACAAAGCAGAAATTGCACCGCCTTTTTTTACCTTTGTATCAACATATTCGGTAATTTTGGTAGGTACCAATCCCATTTTACGAATGACGTCTCTTGCATCTTTCAAATTAGACGCCGTAACTTCACCTTTTACAACTTCCTTACCTTGTTTTAATGCAACGTAACTATATATTGGCATTTATAAAAACCTCTTCTTATTCCTCTATTCATTTGCATAACCAAGCACCCTGACAAATTCATCTGATGTTGTATTACCATCTAAGATGTGATTTAAACAGGAAACTTTCAATGTTACCATACCTGCTGCAACAGCTGCTTCTTCAATCTCGATATCGTGAGCACCCTGTGCAATAAGCTTTTTAATCTCTCTTGTAATAGGCATAACTTCATATATACCGATACGGCCTGTGTAACCAAGAAAACCGCAATCTTTGCAGCCCTTATGTCTGTAAAGTTTTGTTTTCATAAGTTTCTGCTGAACTTCCGGGTTGTTTGAAATATGTTTTGCTTCCTCTTCTGTAGGGAAATATGCTTCCTTACATTTATCACATAACTTTCTTACAAGACGTTGTGCAATTACGCCTGTCAATGTTGAAGAAACAAGGTAATCTTTTGCACCCATTTCAATCAAACGTGTAACCGTAGCAGCAGCCGAGTTTGTGTGAACCGTACTCAACACAAGGTGACCAGTCAAAGCTGCCGAGATAGCAACTTCCAAAGTTTCAAAGTCACGGATTTCACCGATAAGAATAATATCAGGGTCTTGTCTCAAAATAGCTCTCATACAAGACGCGAATGTAATGTCCGCTTTAGCGTTAACCTGTGATTGGTTAATACCTTCAAGTTTAATTTCTATCGGATCTTCAATAGTTGTAATATTAACATCTTCTTTATTCAATGCTTTAAGAATAGTATAAAGAGTTGTTGTTTTACCTGAACCGGTAGGACCTGATGTTAAAATAATACCATTTGGTGACTGTACCATATCATGGATTTTTCCCAAGTCATGCTCAGACGCACCCTGAATAACCATCTTATCACCGCCGGCCTTCAAGCTGACAGCAGGTGCAAGAATACGGATTACAACCTTTTCTTTTCCTGAAACAGGTAATGTGTTAATACGGAAGTCGTACATTCTGTCATTATATTTAATAGAGAATGTACCATCCTGAGGTCTTCTGTGTTCTGCAATATTCATTCTTGCAAGAACTTTGAAACGTGTAATAACAGCCATTTCAATACTACCCGGAATTTCCAGAACTTTTTTCAAAATACCATCAGAACGTGTCCTTACGACATAATAACCGATTCTTGGCTCAATATGAATATCTGATGCTTTTGAATCAATTGAATCTGTAATAATTTTATAAACAAACTTCGCAACATTACCGCTTGCATCTTGAAGTTCTTTTTCAACCTGAGTCCAAAGATTATCACCATCATTATACTGTGCTGTTTCTTCCTCAATACTTGCAATGATACGTTCGGTTTCTTTGGCATGCTGTTCACTCTTCTTTTGAGTTACATAATCTTGCAAAAAACCTTCGTATTCAAAATAAGGAATAGCATAAACATTTAACGAACGACCAGTTGAAAGTGAAACTTCTCTGATTGTATATCTGTCGGAAGGATTAACCATTGCTACAGCAAGTTTATTCTCTTCCATTGACATGATAATAATCTGCTTGCGCTCCATTGTATCATCAGGAAGCATTTTCAAAATCGACTGATCGACAATAATATTTGCTTTAGAAACAACTTCACAGCCATATTTCTTTTTTAAATAAGAAACAATTCTCTCATAAGATAAATATTCTTTTTTATAGAATATTGCATCCAAGGGCAAATTTAGATTTTGAGCTTCTTGAACACATTCATCCAATTGCTCCTGAGTAATCCAACCAATACCTACCAGCATTTCTTCCGCAGTAGGTTCTTTTTTTTCGGGTTCTTGTGTTTCAGATGACTCACCACTGTTAATTTCAGCAGGCTCTGCCTCTGACACAACTGAAAATAACTCTTCAAAATCACCTGATTCTACAGGAATAAATTTTGGAGTCAACCCCGTAAAGGTTTCTTTAATTAATGTTTCTATTTTTGATTTATTAGCAGCATTGCCTTTATTAAGAATTACCCAAAAGTCACTTTGCCTTTTGTCAACTGGAATAAAACCTGATGATTTCATCAGGTTTAATTCGAAGTTTTTAGTATATTCTTTTTTTATACTGCTTTTAAGTTTATCCAGTTGATTTGACATAATTATTATAAGTTATTGTTTACTACCGTGCCTTCACCGTCATTAATAATATGTGGAGTAATCATAATTACTAACTCAGATTTTTCCTTAGTTGTAGATGTTGATCTGAATGCTGCACCAATTATCGGTAAATCACCAAGCAAAGGTACTTTAGCAGTTGTTTTATTTTCAAGTTCCTGAATCATACCACCAAGCACAAGGGTTTCACCATCTTTAATTCTAACATTTTTCAAATCAAGATTTCTTCTGCTTAGTAAGGTTACCGCAGGAAGACCTTCTGAATCGTATATTTGGCTTTGAATTGTTGAATAATCAGGTACGATATTCAATGTTACATAACCTTCCGGAGAAATAAACGGTGTTAAAGTAACCTTGATACCTAAATCTTCAGCAATTGTATATTCTCTGTTTACAGCACCTGTTGTTGTACCATAACCTGCGGAAGTTGAGCTTAAGAACTCTGTATCAACTTTTTCGATATAGTCTTGTGTTAAGTCAATAACTGATTGTTGAGCATTAGTAATAAGAATTTTCGGATTAGCAAGAACTCTTCCCTTCTTATTATCTATAAGATAATTCATAGCCCATTGTACATAAGTTGACTTTGGAGCTAAAATTTTGTAAGGAGTTTCAAACCATTGAGGCGGAGTAAACTCTGTATGATCTTCATTCCACTGACCATCTACAAATTCATATTTTACAGCAGGAATCCAGTTCCCAAAAGGTCCGCCCATTCTGCCGCCGTTTGTTTTAGTTCCATCAAAACCAAACTGCCAAGCTTTAGTAGAAATTTGCCATTGGTTTTGGAATGATTTAGAACCTGATTCTGTAAGTTCTACAATAGACATTTCCAAGAATGCTTGAGGTTGTTTTACGTCATGAGTTTTAATAAAGTTAGCAACCATATTTGCCTGAGCTTCAGAACCACCCATCATAGTGATTGTACCTCTTTGCGGGAAGTATGCAATAGAAAGGTTCTGAACATTGAATGGAGCTACAGTTGTACCTGACGCTGTTGTTGCAACTGAACATGCAACAATACCTTCTCCAAGTTTAATTTCAGAAGAACCTGAACTACCACCTTCACCACCGGCGCCACCGGCATCAGCAGCTGCACCGGTCATAATACCTGCTGCGCCGCCTGTTGCGCTATCATAAGGGCTGTCTTCATCCTCAGAAGAATCAGAACCGGAATCAGAGTCTGAACCTGAAGCTCCGCCGATACCTCTTGAAGGTAGAAGTACATTACAAATCATATCTGCCATTTGAGCAGGTGTTGTATGATTTACTGAAAATGTTCTGCTTAACGGCTCTCTATCAAATTGATCAATAATTTTTTGTACAATCGCAACATCACCCGGCATACCAAAAACGATAAGTTCATTAGTTGCAGAGTTTACAGTTGCTGCATCAACGCCTGACATACCTGCTCTTTTCATTCCAAATACGTTTTTATTCAAGAATGTTGCAATTTTATCAGCACTGACATAGTTTACAGGGAAAGTGTACATTTCCTGCTTAGAAAATGCTGCATTATCACCATGATCTTTAGATAAAATAATCATTGTATTGCCTTGTTGATAATAATTTAAACCTGCAATCTGCAATACAAGTGTAAATGCTTCATTAATAGGTGTTTTAACCAAATCCAAGGTTACTTTTCCATTTACTGAATCATGGAAAACAATATTCATGCCTGCTTTATCAGCAAACATTCTTAAAACTTGTTTAACATCAGAATCACGCAAACTCAATGTAATTTGCTCATTCTTATTTGTTAGACGAACATCCCCTGTCAAAAGCATTGAACTTCTATTTAGAGATGCGTCAGAAGTACTATAGGCACAAGCACTCAAGGTTGTTGCAGAAGGTGCCGCAAACGCTAACAACAGCGCAACTGACAGAACTCTCTTTATATTACTGTAACTCATTGTCTTCTTTCACCTCCGAATTTATTATTTAAGTTAGAAACATCATTGTGGTTCAGAGAGCCTTCAGTCAAGATTTCTCCGATACCTGCCTTGTAAACATTGGCACCCAACTTAACGGTTACTGAATCCTGCATAATGTTTACAACTTTATAATTATTTACAACATCACCTTTCTTAACAAGATAATCGTTGCCTTCAATATTCAAAATTGCTGACGGACTGAATTTATCGTATAAAATACCCGAAACTACGGTATCCATAACTCTTGCCGCATCAGAGGCTTCATCAACCACTTCAGGAGGTTCTACCAAGCTAAATGCCGGGACATCCAATGTTGATGAACCGCTAATATCACGATAAGGCAAAAACGGATTTGCCTTTGTCGTTCCCTGCGGAATTGATATAACGTCTTTCTTTCCTGTTGCAGCCATTGGAACTGCTGATAATTGGATTAATCCGTCTTCACTTACAGCAACATTGCTTAGCTCATGATGCATTGCTACTGCTGCTATTCCACCAAGGAGAACAACAGCTCCGCCGCACAAAAGAACTTTTTTGTTAAATAAACGTCTGCCAAATGCAGCTGCTGTTACAGCACTCTCTGCAAGTGTATTTCTGTCGATTTTTCTCAATTTCTTCTTAATATAATTGCGCATTTTCATAATATCTTTTTCAGTTGTATCCTCTATCTTATTTAAACAATACAATACTGTAATAATATTGTAATCGTATGTTTAGCCTATTTGCTTCTTATTTCCTTCCAGATTTCAAACAAGCTTTTAAAGCACTATACAAAAACCTAATTTTATCATATCACATTTTCGTGAGATATCAAGTAGTTTTATATATAGATTAAACAATTAATATAGTGGCAAATTAATCCTCTATATAAGGAATAAAGGAATAAGCGTTAAAATCAAGAGAACCAAAAATCATACGCATAAATGATTTATTATAAGGAGATAATTTAGCAAAATCAATTTCATCTTCGCCAAAGTCATCTTCCGTTTCTGTGGCTTCAATTTCACCTTTAAAAAACTGGGACTGATAGAATGAAACATATATTTTTTGATTATCATCCCGTCTTGCAATAAGTTTATAAAAACCCTTATCCAAAATATTATCTCCCAAAATTAATCTTACGGGAATATTAACCAATACACCTTCTTCCGCTTTATTTTTCAAATTAGGAATCTCATTGATTTCTTTTTCAACACCCAAATCGTTATGAAGACTATTACCGCCTCCGCTGATTTTCTTTATTTTTTTCTTTTTTTGCTTTTCTTCTTTTTGTTTTTGATTAGTTTGCAGGGCGTCCATAACTTCTTCAAATTCTTTATTTGTTATAGACTTCTGTCCGTCCCACATACGCTCAACACTGCCAAAATCATCCCATTCATCAGCAAACACAGGGAGGATCAATGCAAAAAACAATATTACCAACAAACTCTTTCTCATAATAATAGTTTAACTGTTATTATAAGAAAGTAAAGAGGGATTTTTCATGTTATAATAACCGCAATGAAAAATTTTATTAAAAACTATGTAAAAAAATCAGCAGACACAAAATCTCTGATTATGGCAAACGATTCAATAATTTCTGAAATCGAAAAAATTGCTTCAACAATTATTAAAGCTTATAAAGAGGGGAAAAAAGTTCTGACAGCAGGAAACGGAGGTTCCGCGGGAGATGCTCAGCATCTTGCAGCCGAACTTGTATCAAAATTCTTGCTTGAACGTCCTGCGCTCAGTGCAATTGCGCTTACAACCAACACATCAATTTTAACATCTGTCGGAAACGATTATGACCACGAACTTGTTTTCGCACGCCAAATCAGTGCACACGCAAACAAAGGAGACGTTTTCTTTGCAATATCAACCTCTGGAGAATCAAAAAACATCCTGAAAGCAGTTGAAGAAGCAAAAAGACT
Organism: Candidatus Gastranaerophilales bacterium; assembly: GCA_023662705.1. GTDB lineage: Bacteria > Cyanobacteriota > Vampirovibrionia > Gastranaerophilales > Gastranaerophilaceae > CAG-196. The sequence goes on from JAMPIM010000001.1 coordinate 146,280, forward strand.
TGACGTTACCGTAATAGGTTTAACAGGCGAAAAACCGGCTTCAATCGATAACATGTGCGACTATCTTATAAAAGTTCCATCAACAGAAACTCCGATAATTCAGGAAGCACATTTAATGATTGAACATATAATTTGTGCAATTATAGAAAAACAAATGTATAGTAGCTAAAAAACCCCGCAAACAGCGAGGCTTTTAATTCATCTATTGTGCAAACTCTCCCGAGTAAAACGCGCTCAGGTTTGCCAGTCGATGTTGCTTTTCCGCAACTCTTTCAATGTTTTGCTTGATTTCGTCAAGCTCTCTTAATAATGTATTCAAGTCTTTACGTCGTTTGCTCTCTAGGCGTTCCTCCTTAGTTACCTGTTTGACACTATCCTCCGGCAAATCGACCTCGAGCCAATTCGGCGAAAAACAGTTATTTTTAAAATCTTTTTTATTCGACATACATATCCCTCTAAGGTTTACAGAGCTGTTTGGGGTTTGAAACGACTTACAAAATTCTTCACAATCGTTTCAAAGCTGTTTGCAGCTTTTTTACATTCCAAATAATCTTTTTTTACTTCCTGATACTCCTTTGAATTGAAATTGAATGCGGTCATTTCTGAATATTCAATTAACATTTCGTATTCATCGTGTGCCATAAAACATACCTCTTAATCAACAGCCATACACTTTTGTGTTTTGCTTTTTTATCTCTAACAATATGTATAACGGCACTTTTTTTTAAAACTTTAGGCTTTTGAAGAAATGTGTTACAATTCGTTACAGTAAGTATAAAAAAAGCCCGTTAAACGGGCTTTTTATCTTCCAATCTCTGTAGCTTTTGATGCCATTGAACGCGATATATTAATTAACGCAAGGTTGGCTTCATAAGCTCTCTGTGCCATAATCGCATCTGCCATATCAACCATAGCATTTACGTTTGAAGCTCTTATATAACCGTTTGCATCCGCATCAGGGTGTCCCGGAGAGTAGATTCTATCTCCAACCGTCGGGTCTTCAACACAGCCATTGAATACGACTCCGCCTTGTAGATAAGGCAAAGTACCTGTTCCAAAGACGTCTTCTTTCATAACATTCATCAAGCCATGAAAAGAAATATCCTCAGAAGCATTCAAAACAGGAATTCTTCTAACATAGTTAGGAGTATCAATGTTCGCAATGTTTTTCGCGTGAATATCGAGTCTTAATCCGTGTGCTTTTAAGGCATTTGAGCCTATATTCATTGATTCTAATATGCTCATTTATTTACCCTACTTTCCTACGTTAATAGCAGTTTTCATCTGCGTAATAATATTTGACATTCTTCTTGTTGCCATTGTGTACATCAAAGAGTTTCTTTGAACTTCTGATAATTCTTCCGCTATATCAATTTCCTGTTTGCGTCTGTCTTCTATAACACCTGATGGCCCGAGTGCTGTAGACAATTTGGTTTCTATCGGACTGTTCATACTTCCAAGATATTGAGAAAAGTCAATATCACGTCTTACATAGCCGGGAGTATCTACATTAGCAATGTTTGAACCCAAAGCACGTTGTCTTTGTGAAATCAAATCAAGCATTAATGTTGTTTTGCCCATTGCATCTAAACTTGTAAATGTCATTTTTATCCTTTCAATTCAGCCTTGTTGTATCAACTCCGGGTTGGTAAATATTCCCCACCTCTATTCTCTTATGTTAATAGATTTGTTGTACATATCATCAGCAACCTTCATGAGGTTCATACTTGCAATCATAGAAGTATTCAATCTCATCAGCTCGTTCATCTC